>NZ_BAABKM010000004.1:300000-395749 GCF_039543825.1 Nocardioides conyzicola
CGCCGCGTTGGGCGGCCAGCGCGGCCGCGTCGGCGGCGTCGGCCGCGGCCATCGCGGGCGACTCGGTGCGCGCCGTGCGCAACGGCCAGCCGGCGTCGCCGACGGCCGCGTCGTGTGCCGGCCGGTCGCCGGTGGCGATGCCGGCGGCCGACGCGCTCTGCTCCGACTCGGCGGCCTCCAGGGAGTCGATGTCCCACGCGACGCCGACGGCGCCGTCGATCGCGTGGGTGAGGTCCTCGGTGAGCTCGAGCTCGACGACCGACCTGGTGTAGTCCAGCTGGATCGGGTCCTGCTGGGCGGCCGGCGGGCGCAGCACCAAGGTGTCGCCGCGGACGTAGGTGACCCAGCCGAGCTCCCCGGCCCGGGCCTTGAGCGCGTCCCAGTCGCTGACCCGGTCGGTCACGACCTGCTCGCGGGTGACGCCGTCCGCGGCGTCGGTGCCGAGCGAGTAGTCGGCCGCGATCGCCGAGGCCAGGTCGGCGTCCGACGCCTCGGCGAGCTGGCGCGAGCGCGGCGGGTGCTCGAGCAGGATCGACTTCGACCTCGCCTCGATCCGCAGCACCGGGCGGCCCGAGCGCGGGAAGTGGGTGGTCAGCGCGGCGATGACGCCCTCGAAGACGGTGGTGAGCTGGGCGTGGTAGCCGAGCGACACCGCGAGGGCGGCACCCGGCGTGAACGGGCCGCTGTCGCTGTGCCGCACGGTGCGGGTGTCGGCGTTCCAGTTCTGCACGAGCAGCGTGCACCGGCCGTGGCGGCCGACCTCCTCGTGGACGTCGATCTCGACCACGTCGGCGGCGTCCAGCGGCGCGATGGCCGAGCCGGCCACGCGGACCTCGAAGGCGGGACGGTCCGGCTCTGTCGTGGACTGGGTCATCACGCCACCGCCAGCGGAGGGAGCATCAGCAGCTGGCCGGTGACCAGGCCGCGCGGGTTGGCCAGCCGGTTGGCGGCCGCGAGCGGGCGCCAGTACGCCGGCGCGCCGTACACCTGCGCGGCGATGCCCTCGAGCGTCTCGCCGTCGCGGACCAGCCAGGTCTGGTAGAGGTCGGGCGAGGCAGGGCGGTCCTGGGCGGTGACCTCCTCCGGCGACAGCGCCTCCTTGAGCGACAGCTTCACGGTGGCGCGCAGCGGCTCGCCCGAGCGGTCGAAGAGCTTGTAGGTGACGTCGGCCTGGGTGAGGATCCCGCGGAAGCTGAAGCGGCCCCAGTAGGCGTGCACGTAGTAGGGCTGGTGGGTGTCGCCCTGGAACTTGGTGAGCGCCAGCAGCGCGTCGAGCGTGTCGCCGACCGGGCCGGGCTCGCCGACGACCCCGGTCCCATCGAGGAGCAGGTCGAGCTGCACCTGGTCGGGCTCACCGCCGCTGAAGGACTGCTGCGGCGCGGACGTCCCGGCCGACTGGGTGGCCTCGTAGTTGTTCTTGCGCGAGAAGGACAGCTCGGTCGGGTTGAGCAGGGCCCGCCACTGGATGCCGGCGGGCTTCTCGAACTTCAGGTCCGTGTAGGCGTCGATGGTGAGCTTGGTGAGCTGGGTGGCGGTGAGGTTCATCGGTCCCACTCCCGTCGCAGCACCTCGAGCACCCGCTCCACGGCCCGTCGTACGACGAGGTCGAGGTCGGTGTCCGGGGTCGCTCCCCCGCCCGCGGCCGGCTGCGGCTCGGTGGGCCGCAGCACGGTCTCGGTGATGATCTCGCCGATCACGACGGCCATCTCAGAACACCTTCTTCAAGGTCAGCCCGTGGTGGGCGATCTCGATGGCCTCGATGGCGACCGCGGCCGCCTGGGCGTCCAGGTCGGGGCCGGTCAGCTTGACCGGCCAGCCCCGGGTGAAGGCCCAGACGCGGACCGGCGCGAGCACCCCCTCGACCGTGCTCATCAGCACGACCGTGCCGTCGCGCGGCGCGACCAGGCCGGTGACGTGGAACTCGTAGAACCACTCCCACAGCTCCTGGGTCGGACCCGCCCCCTGGTTGAGGACCAGGTTGGGGAATGTCGCGCGGCTGGGGAACCGGTGGGCGAAGCGGTTCTCGCCGCCCTCCTGGTACTCCTCCACGCTCACCTCGCCGGCCAGGCCGGTGCACTTCGAGAAGTTCACCGAGGCCAGGCCGTCGATGGCCAGCACGAACCGCGCCGTGGTGTACGGCGAGACGAGCGGCGAGGCGAGCGCGGGCAGCAGGGACATGGTCAGGAGACCTCGATCGCGATGCCCTCGCAGGCGAACTCGACGGACTCGATCGCCACGTCGGTACCGGTCGACTTCAGGCCGGGGCCCTCGAGCTTGACCGGCCAGGCCTCCTTGATCTTCCAGGTCATCACCGGGGCGCGCTCCTCGTTGAGGAGGCTCACGGTGACGTCGCGCCGGTCGGCGGCGCCGACGGTCACGGCGTTGAACCACTCGAAGAGCCCGTTGCCGGAGTCGCGCGGCGCGATGCCGCGCTTGGCGGTGATGTTGGAGAACTTCTTGAGGCCGGGCTGCTTGTGGGTGGACAGCTGCGGGTCCGCGCCGCCGCGGTACTCCACGACCTCGGACTCCATGGTGAGGCCGCTGACCTCGGAGAAGTTGGAGGTCTGCTGCTGGTCACCCCAGCTCACCGTGAAGTTCAGCGTCGTCATCGGGTAGACGGTCATGTCGGTTCCTTCGCTCTCGTGGTCGCCGTTACTCGGACAGGCGCTTGTGGCTGAAGCGGAAGACCACGAACTCCGCCGGCTTGGCGGGGGCGATCGCGACCTCGGTGATGATCAGGCCGAGGTCGATGTCCGTCTCGGTCATGGTTTCGCCGAGCCCGACCCGGACCCGGTAGGCCTGCTCGGGCTTGGTGCCCGCGAGGGCGCCCGCGCGCCACTGCTGGTCGAGGAAGTTCTCGATCGACACCTTCACCCGGATCCAGGTCTGGGCCGTGTTGGGCTCGAAGACGACCCACTGGGTGGCCCGGTCGACCGACGTCTCGATCATGTTGAAGAGCCGCCGCACGTTGACGTAGCGCCAGGTGGCGTCGTCGGTGGCGTTGCGCGCGCCCCACAGGCGGGTGCCGCGGCCCGGGAAGGCCCGGATCAGGTTGACGCCGTTGGGGTTGAGCGCGTCCTGCCGGCGCTGCGTGTAGGCCTGGGTCAGCCCCACGATGCCGGTCATCGTCTCGTTGCCGGGCGCCTTGTGGACGCCGCGCAACCGGTCGGTGCGGGCGAAGACGCCGGCCACGAACCCGGACGCGGGCACGACCTCGAAGCGGTCCGACGACTCGGGCACCAGGTTGACGATCTTGAGGTGCGGGCCGTACGTCGCGGCGTACGTCGACGACAGGTTGGTGTTGCGCCAGTCCAGCAGGTCCTCGTCCTCGTCGGCGTCGAAGTCCGGCGGGTCGATGATGGCGAAGCGCCGGAAGTTCTCGCAGTGCGTGACCACCTGGCCGACCAGGTCGGCCGTGAGCAGCGGATCGCCGAGGTTCAGGGCGTCGGGGCACAGCACCATCGCCGGCTCCGGCACCGCCTCGAGCTGGGTCAGCCCGTTGCGGAAGTCGGCGTTGGTCGGAGCGCGGTCGCTGCCGACCTGCCCGGCCTCGACGTAGTACGGCGCCGCCGCGAGCGAGACCGCAGGTGCGGCCGGCGGTCGCGGCGCGACCGTGACGTAGGCCGACACGTCGTTGACCACGTCGTCCTTGGCGAAGTACGACGGGTGCGACTCGTCCAGCGAGAGCCCCCCGATCTGCTCGACCGGGATGCCGTCCTGGGAGACGGTGAGCTGGAAGCGCGACGACCGCACCGAGGCGGACTCCACGGCGTACAGCCCGAACCGGGTCTGGTTCAACGGCGAGACGGCGGTCGCTGCGGCGAAGCGCAGCACGTAGGTGTCGCCGCCCTGCTCCTCGACCGCGGTGATCGGCGCGTACGTCGTACCGATGCCCAACCGGTCGCCGACGCGCGGCTTGACCGCGCTGCGCACGGCGATGCCCGCGTCGGCGGTCGCCTGGAGCACGAAGGTCGCGGTCGTGTAGGTGTCGGCGGGAGCCGGGGCCGGCGCCAGCGTGAAGCCGGTGGCCGTCCGGGTGGCGGTGACGTCCGGTCCGGTCCCGCTGAAGAGGATCGCGGCACCGGTGGGCAGGAAGCCGTACGCCGCGAGCGCGTCGCTCTCCTGGAGGCCGGTCAGCGACAGGCCGGTGTCGGTCAGCCGCACCGCCGAGACGGCCGCCTCGACGGTCACCGGGCCGCTGGGCGGCGAGGTCGTGCCGACCACCTCGAACCGGTTGCCGCCGACCCAGCTCGCCGAGCGGCCGTCGGTCGTCGTGATCCGGCCTACCTCGCGCCCGGCATTGCCGGGACCGAGGTCGTCGGCGTTGGGCGCCGTCAGCGGCCGGTCGAAGACCAGCGCCGACAGCGCGATGTTGGTCCGCAGCGGCGGTCCGCCGGCGGGCGGGCCGGCGACGGTGGCGACGGCCCGGTACGTCGTCCGCCGCTGGACGAAGGCGGCGCCGGGCACGGCGGCACCGAGCCCGGCGTCGAGCGTGAGCGTGGCCCCGCTGCCGGCGGCGGCGACGCCGGTCACGACGGCGCCGGTGCGGGTGCCGTTGGGCGCCGTGGCGACCACGACGTCGCCGACCTTGAAGCCGCCGGTGTTGGCGAGCACCAGGGTGGTCGCGCCGTTGGCGGCGGCGGTGGCCACCACGGAGCCTGCGGCCATCGAGGCGGCGCCGGAGGCCGACACCGTCACGGTCGTGGGGGTCAGCGACGCCACGGTCGCGGCGACGGGCGCGGAGATCGCGCCGCTGGCCGGGATCGGGACGAGCACCAGGCTGTCGCCCGGCTTGAGGCCGGCGGTCGAGCCCACCGTGAGCTCGTGGGTGCCGGCGCTGGTCACGGCGACGGTCGCGCCGGAGGTGGTGGCGCGGTAGAAGGTGCCGGTCGCCGCTCCCTCGTCGGGGGCGACGCCGACGCTCAGCCCGCTGCTCCAGGCCCCCGGCGTGAGCGCCGTGACCGCGAAGCTCGCGGCCCCGGACACGTCCCGCACGGTCCAGGTGGACGCGGTCGACGGGTCGACCCGGACCACCCAGGCCGCCGGCCCGCCGTTCTCGAAGAAGCCGAAGACCGACTCACCGGTGAAGCCGCGCGACGACGGCGCCCCGAAGGTGCGGACGTAGTCGGCCCAGCTGGTGACGCGGGTCGGGTCGAGCACCGGCCCCTTGCGGGTGGTCCCGAGGATGGCCATGACGCTGGTCGGCGCGGCGGCGATCGGTTGGGGTCCCGACGGGACCTCCTCGATGTACACCCCTGGTGATAGGTAGGTCACGATGGCCTCCTCGGCTCGTGGTCAGGCGGTGTCGACCAGCCGGATGCTGGTCGCGCTGGACGTGAAGTCCATGGACAGGGTTCGCAGCGGGTTGCCGTCGACCAGCAGCTCGCAGGGGGTCAGCGCGGCCGTCCAGACGACGGCAGCCGACGTGTAGGTCCCGGGGTCCCCCTCGGTGAGGGAGACCGTCGGTCGCGGCGTGGGGCCGCTGGTCGCGCGGGCGACCACGGTGCGCCCCGTCCGGGGAGCGCCGGTGGACGGCGTGGAGAGGCGGGCGACGAGCGTCATCGGCACCGGGTCGACGGCGACGTCGACCACCTCGTCGGCGCCGTCGAGGTCGACCAGGGTGGTCCGGCCGGCCAGGTCGAGGACGGTCCCCCAGCGAGCGTCGTCCAGGGTCACCTCCAGCACGGGCTCCGCAGCCGGCTGGGGTACGCCGTCGCGCGAGGTCACGACGAGACCACCGGTCACCGGTCGGACGGCCCAGCCGTGCGGGTGCGGGTCGAGCCGGCCGCGCACCGGGCCCAACGGCGTACCGGTGGAGGCGTGCAGCAGCCGGACCACGTGCCGCAGGCGGGTAGTCGTCGTGGCGACCGGAGTGGTGCTCACGGCGCACCCACGTAGTCGAGCCGGTGCTCGCGCACCCGGCCGGCGCCCTCGCGCTCGAGGACCGGCACGGGCGCGACGTCGACGTCGTAGAAGAGCGCCAGCCGGCCGGACCGCCCGAGCGCGCCCCAGATCTGGTTGCGCCGGTCGTGGTCGGCCGGTGCCAAGCGCACCGTCAGCGACTCGACCTGGTCCGCGAGGGGCGGCTGCAGGTCGGACGCCCGGAGGATCGGGGTCGTGTGGAAGGCCTGGACCACTCGGGCCAGGCGGCGCTGGGCCTCGTCGTGGACGCCCCAGTAGGTGACCAGGTAGTGCAGCCGCAGCGCGAGCGGCGGCCGGACGAGACCGGCGATCCCCTCGACCAGCGGCGCGTTGCGCAGGTGCTCGTGCTCCTCGACGGCCAGCAGCGCGAGGATGCCCTTGCTGTCGGTGGGTGGGGAGGTCTCGCCCTGCGAGAGCGAGTGCTGCAGCACCCACGGCGCGAGGTCCGGCGTGGCCTGGTGGATGACGTCGACGAGCGCGTCGGAGACCTCGGCGATCACGGACGCTCCCACCGTCGCGGGGCGACGCCACCGGCGTCGAGGCGTGCCTCGACGACCTGCTCCACCTCGGCGAACGAGCCCACGTACTTCTCCTCATCGGTCTCGAGGTCACGGACCCGCCCCCGCACCACGACCGGGAGGCTCTCGACCTCGCGGGGTTCGACCCATAGATCGAGGAGGAACCGGAACCGCCGTGCTGGCTGCGTCACACTCGTGACCCTTCTCTCGGGGGAGACGCTGCTCCCCCGCAGTCACCGACCGGTCACCGTCCCCGCCGCGCCCGCTCACCGCCCGCTCACCGACCGCTCACCATCGCCGAGTCGGCGCCAGATCACCCGCGAGTCGGCGCCAGATGACCCCGCTCAGGCGAGGTGGTGCAGCCGGTCGAGCGCGCGATCGACGCTCGCGGCGAGGCGCTGCACCTCGCGGCGGGCGCGCTCGAGCTCGGAGACGAGCTCGTCCAGGCCGGCGACGGGGCCGCGGGCGTCATCGTGCAGGTAGCGGGAGTACGCCGCGAGCGTCTCCGGCATCGGGTCGGCCCCGAGCTGCTCGACGAGCAGCTGGCGACAACGCTCGAACTGGCGCTCGACGAGGTCGGTGCGCCCGGCCGCGCCGTACGCGTGCATCAGGTGGCGGTGGACGTCCTCGCGCAGCGGCTCGTGCTCGAGCGCCATCTCGCCGTACCGGGTGACGGCGTCGAGGTCCCCGCGCCCGCCGTGGTGCTGGACGAGGTGGTCGAGGGCGGTGAGGTAGAGGTTCTCGAGCCGGTAGCGGTCGGCGAGCACCCACTCGTCGTGGCACTCCTCGACCAGGGCGCCGCGGTGCAGCTCGACGGCGCGCTCCAGGCTGTCCACCTCGGCGGGAGTGAGCTCCTCAGGGCGGCGCCGGAGCGCGGACGCGACGAGGCGCTCGAAGACCGAGGTGTCGATGGTGACGTCGACGGCGGTGCTGAAGGCCAGGCGCCGCGCGTCGCCGCCGGCCACGATGTCGACGCCGGTGGACGCACGGACCTCCGACTTGAGCCGCCACAGCGCGGTGTTGAGGCGCCGGCGGGCGGCGGGCTCCGAGCAGTCGGCGAAGAGCTGCGCGGCCGCGACCGCGCGCGGCCGGCCCTCCTGCGGCGCGAGCGCGAGGTAGGCGCACAACAGCGTCGAGCTGGGCGAGAGGGCCACCGGCACCTCACCGGCGACCAGCGTCGGGGAACCCAGCAGGTTCAACGACAACGCCATGTCCGACACCGCAGCTCCCTCCCGAGTGGAGTGGTCCGACGATCGACCGTATTGCGCGCCGGCGGACGGCTGCCATAGCCCCGATGGGCTGGTCGGGGTGGCGTCAGGCGTTCGCCGGCGGCACCAGGCCGCGGAGGTGTACGACGAAGCCGGGGTTGGTCAGCGCCCACGGCCCGCGCGCCGCGCGTACCGAGTCGATCGCCTGGTCCGGCGTCCGTCCGAGCTTGACCAGCGCGCTGGCGACGACCAGACCCGAGCGGTTGAGACCACCTGAGCACCGCACCAGCACCCGGCGCCCCTCGCCGACCGCCTCGGCGACCCGGTCCGCCACCTCGGCGACCCGCGTCGCCGTCACGGGGTCGATCGCCGCGTCGGCCAGGCGGAGCACGACGTGCTCGACGCCCTCCGCGGGCCCGTAGCCGTCGCGGGTCGCGAGGCTGATGACCAGGTCGAACTCGTCATCGACGACGCACGCCGTACCCGACTGCGACCGCACGTCGTGGCCGCCCTGGAAGAGTCCGGGCGCCACCTCGCTCCACGGCTCGTCGCACAACGGCATCGAGGTCGCCCGGCCGGTCCCCCGGCACGCCGCGCAGTCCGGCATCGACGCCGGCTCGGCGTAGCAGGAGTGGCAGAGCACGGCCGCAACCTACCCGCCCGCCGGTCTGGACCGTTGCCTCGCGGACCCCCGCGGCTGTCCTACCGTTCGGAGTCGCGCCCGCGTGGGCGCCCGAGGAAGGGGCTCCCGTGCCACGTCGTACCGCTCTCCGCACCCTGGTCGTCGCCGTCGTGGCCGGCCTCGTCGGAGGGCTGTTGCTCGCAGCGCCGACCTCGCAGGCGGCGCGTCCGGGCACGCTCACGGGCCTGGGATGCATCGGCGACCTCGTCGACGGCGCGGACACCGACCTCAACACCTGCACCGCCGGCGACGAGCACATCGCCGGCACCGGCGTCCCGGTCGTCAACGCCGCCGAGACGGTCGTCTACGTCAGCAACTACGACGAGGACACGGTCACCTGGTACGCCCGCGCCGCCAACGGCTCGCTGACCCCTCGGGGCTGCATCGCCGACGCCCCCGCGCCTGCGGGCTGCGCCGAGGCGCAGGGGCTCGAGTACGTGTGGGGCATCCGGCTGAGCACCGACGGCAAGCAGCTCTACGCCGCGAGCATGGGGGACGACGCCGTGGTCCGGTTGAACGTCGCCGCCGACGGCTCGCTCAGCGACGGCGGCTGCCTCAGCGCCCCGAGCGGCCCGTGCGCCACGACCTCGCCGTGGCTGGCCGAGCCGTACTCGGTCGACGTGAGCGAGGACGGCAAGGACGTGTACGTCGGGACCTGGCGCCCGGGCGGCGGGGTCGTCCAGCTGCGGCGGTCCACGTCGGGCGCTCTCACCGCGACGTCCTGCGTCGCCGCCGACGCCTCGGACGGCTGCACCGCCGCGGCCGGCGCCACCCAGGTGACCTGGCTCGACGCCAGCGCCGACGGCCGGTCCGTCTACGCGACCAGCCAGACCGGCGCGGTCGCGATGCTCAAGCGCAACCCGTCCACCGGGCGACTGACCAGCCAGGGCTGCGTGGGCGACAGCGAGGTGTCAGCAGACCTCGCGCTCGGCTGCGGCACCGAGGTGCCGGCCATCGCCGGCGCCCTGGGCGTCGTCGCCTCCGGCGACGGCTCGTCGGTCTACGTCGTCTCCGGCACGGACCACACCCTGACCCACCTGCACCGTGCCACGAACGGCACGCTGACCGACGGTGGCTGCGTGCAGGACGTCGGCACCGAGAGCGGCTGCTCGCAGTCGACCGAGGGGCTCAACCAGGTCGCATTCGTCACCATCGACTCCGACGACGACCAGGTGCTGACCGGCTCGGTCGGCGACAACGCTGTCACGAGCTTCAACCGGGCTGCCGACGGCGCCCCCTCTGCGGTGGGATGCATCGCCGACTCCGACGAGAGCGACACGACCTGCGCGAGCACGACGGAGGGACTCAACGGGAGCTACGCGCTCACCGTCTCCCCCGACGGCCGCAACGTGTACGTCGGCGGATGGAGCGACCACGCCCTCGCGCTGCTCAAGCGGCAGGTCGCCGCCCCGGCAGTCGCGCTGACGGCCACCAGGAAGCAGCCGCTCGCCCAGCTCCGGGCGACGTTGCGCTCGGACGCGCGGGCGGTCACCCGGATCACCGGCACCGCCGACGCGACGTACCGCGTCAAGGTGGGCAAGAAGGTCCGCACCAAGCACACGAGGTTCGCGCTGCGGCCGGCGCGGGTCGTGCTGCTGCCGGCCACCACCGTGCCGGCCAGGCTCCAGGTAAAGAAGTCCGCGGCCCTGCGCAAGCTGCTCGCGCACGGGGCCAAGGTGACGCTCACCCTCACGGCCACCACCACGAACGACGGCGGTCGGGTGACCAGGAAGGCGACCGTCAGGGTCAGCCGCTGATCGGCCCTCTCCCCCACTTGTCGGCACAAGTGCTTGAATCTGGGCTGTGACCCTGCCCACCGCGCGTCCGGCCCCGACCGCACTGCGACGCGTCGACCGGGCGGTGAGCGAGTACGGCGACGCCGGGTCGGCCTGGCTGGCCGCGATGTGGCAGGCGGACCCCCTGGCCGACGCGGTGGTCAACGACCCGACGGGCAGGGGTGCCGCGCGGACGGTGCGCACCCTGATGACGGAGGGACTGGCCGCCGTCACCGACCCGGAGCCGTCCGTGGGCGCGCTGCTCGAGCAGCTCACCGAGGAGCCCGCGTGGCTCGACCGCGACCGGTTGGACCGCGCGAGCGACGTGCTCGTGCGCTACAGCGCCCAGTGGGGGCTGGTGCTGGGAGCTGCCTCGTTGCTCGCCGGCGCCGACAACTGGATCGCCGCCAAGCCGCTGCTGCTGACGGGCCGCTACGGCCAGCAGCCCGCCGTCCGCTCCATCGAGGTCGGCTCGTGGCTCTCCCAGGTCGTCGCACCGGGCGGCATGGCGATCGACGCGCCCGGCTTCCAGCACACGGTGCGCGTCCGGATGATCCACGCGCACGTCCGCAAGCACATCCGCACCCACGCCGAGTGGGACGAGGAGGCGTGGGGCGTCCCGATCCCCCAGCCCTACATGGCGTTCACGCTCGCCGAGTTCGGGCACATCTCGCTCGCTGCGATGGTCTCCCTCGGCGTGCGGCTGCGGGACGACGAGCTCGCCGACATCTACCACCTGTGGCGCTACGTCGGGCACGTGATCGGCGTCGACCCGGCGCTCAACCCGGTCGACGAGGCCGACCAGGTCCGGATCGAGGAGCTCTACCACCTCACCTCCCCCGGGCCGGACCAGTACAGCCAGGAGTTTTGCCGAGCCCTCACCGAGGACTACCTCGCACCGCAGCTCGCCACCATGCTCCGCGGACCGGCGCGCTTCCGCGAGGACGTCGCCCGGCGCGCGATGTACGGCATGTCGCGGGTCTTCCTCGGGGACGAGGCGGCGGACGCCCTCGGCGTACCGGACGGCGCGGCGAAGCACGTGGTCCGCGCCGTACGCCCGGTGCTGTTCGGCCTCGACCAGGCCCGCCTGCGCGTGCTCGGCCGCGACCGGGTCACCGCCCGCGGCTATGCGGCGCGCGACGTCGAGATGGCCCGGCTCAAGGCGGAGAACGGCATGACGCACGACCTGGTCGACGCCGTACCCGGTGCCGTCGGCGCCAGCGGCTGACCTACGTCGCGACCGGCGTCGTGCGGAGGGTCTGTAACGCCTGCGCCTCCGCCAACGCTTCAGACAGCAGGAGACATCACTGCTCGGAGGAGTCCTCGTGCGACTGATCGGCATGGCCACCGGCCTGCTCACCACGCTCGCGCTTGTCGCTGTGCCGACCGCAGTGGCGGCCGACACGGGGGTCGCGGCCTCGAGCGCCTCGCACCGAGCGGCGGCGAAACCACGCATCACGGCGTCAGCCGCCGTCCCCGGACGCGGCGGCTTCGTGCACGCTGCGGCGACCAGGAGCGGGAAGTTCCTGTTCATCAGCGGACCCCGCGGGCTGACGAAGTACCGCATCACCCCTCACCGAATCGTCCGGCTCGGCACCGCACCGCAGCTCGCTCAGCTCCACCCCACGCCGCATCCGTTCGTGCTGCATGCCAACGGCGAGTTCGCCTACATGCCGCACGAGGTCGGCGACCACGTCGTCCTGCGGGTCATCGACCTCCGGCGCGACACCCCCCGTCTCGTGCGGAGCGTGCGCGTGCCGTCGGCGACCTACTTCACCGACGTCGCCATCAGCCCGCGACGGGGCCGGTTCCTCTACGTCCTCGTCGAGGGCGGGATCCGCAGGTTCCAGCTGGAGGTGCCGGGCTTCCCCGAGTACGCCGACCGGGCACCGATCGACGGCAGACGTCTGGCGGTGCGACCGCCCCTGGGCAACGAGCTGGCGGTCGGCGACACGTCGTCGGAGACCACCCCCGACGGCGAGGTCCTGCGCTCCAGGCTGTCGGGCCACGAGACCGACGACGCCGCGCTGACGACCGTGGCCGAGGCCCCGTTGACGGTCGCGGGACGCGAGGACGAGGACCTCGTGGTCCTGGACCTCATGTTCTCGCCACGAGGGGCCTCGATCTACGTCACGCTCCTGGGTCAGCCGTCCGCGTGCGAGGGCGAGTGCGGGGAGCTGGACCGGACGAGCATCCTGCGCTTTCGTACCAGTGGCGGGCTGGCGCCGAAGGAGGTCATCACCGCGAAGCACGAGTTCGCCCTCGAGGGCATGAACGCGAAAGGCACGCGCCTCTACGGGATCGAGCCGGCGACCACCTGGCCGTCTAACCGCGACGCGACGGTGGTCTGGTACGACGCCCACCTGCGCAGGGAGCACCGCCTCACCGGCTTCCGAGCCGCCGAGACCCTGACGGTCTCCCAGCGCGGCGACACGCGCAACCTCGTCTACGTGGTCTACGGCAAGGGCAAGGGCCTGCGCGTCAGCTCGGTCCGCGTCCCCTGACGCCGCCCGCCCCGGTCAGCGCCTCGACGTCGCTGGGACGTCCTGGACGCTCTGGACGCCGGCGAGCAGCGCCAGCCGGAAACGGCTCTCGTCCTCCGTGCCGGGGGCAGCGGTCATCACGACGATCTTGAGGTCGGCCTCGCCGTCGGTAAGGGTGTCGCAGTCGATGGCGATGGGTCCGACGGCCGGGTGGTGGACGACCTTGCGGTCCTCGCGGTGTGCGCTGACCGTGCCCTCGACCCACAGCTCGGCGAAGCGGGCGTTGCCGGCCAGCAGGCTGCGGACCACGTGCGCCAGTCGCGGGTCGTCGGGGAAGCGTCCGGTGGCGCGACGCAGGTCGGAGGCCACGGCGGCCTCGGTGTGGGCCTGGTCCTGGACGACGACCAGCCACTGAGCGACCGCCGGGCCGTCGGCTGCGAGGGGAAAGACGCACCGGGCGAAGTTCCGCACCGGAACCGGGACCCTGGCAGGGTCTCCGAGGAGGGCCGCCCAGTTGCGGTTCCACCAGACCAGCTGCCAGTCGGCAGCGAAGACGGCGACCGCCGCGTCACCCAAGCGGGACAGCAGCCGGTGGACACTGGGAGTGAGGTGGTCCGAGACCCGGCCGCTGTCGGGGGGCACGAGCGAAGCCAACCGGAACAGGTGGTCCCGCTCTGCGGTGCTCAGCTGCAGGGCCCGGGCCAGCGCGGCGACGACCTGGGCCGACGGAGTCGTGGCACGGCCCTGCTCCAGCCGGACGACGTAGTCGACCGAGACTCCGGCCAGCTCGGCCAGCTCCTCGCGACGCAGCCCGGTGGTCCGCCGGCCGTGCCGGGCCGGAAGCCCCGCGTCGGACGGTGCGAGCCGGTCGCGCCACGCACGGATGGTGGAGCCCAGGGCATTCGTCGCCGTCATCGCTCCATCATCCCTCGCGACAGCACCATCGACGGCGGCGTGGGTGGTACGGCGACTCCTACCGTCGCCTCGTCCCTGGCCGACCGCTGCCCGAGTCCGCACGATCGACCCATGACCATCACCTTCATCACCGGGGCCAACAAGGGCCTCGGCCTCGAGACCGCCCGTCGCCTCCTCGAGCTCGGCCACACCGTCATCCTGGGCGCACGCGACCGCGAGCTCGGCACCGCCGCCGCAGGCCGCCTCGGCGGCCGCTTCGTCCAGATCGACGTCACCGACGACCACTCCGTGCGCGCCGCAGCCGCCGACGTCGAGGCCCACGAGGGCCTCGTCGACGTGCTCGTCAACAACGCCGGCGTCGGCGGCACCTACGGCGTCGACGTGGCCGACCTGAGCGGGAGCGACGTCCTCGACGTCTTCGACGTCAATGTCGCGGGCGTCGTCCGCACCACCACTGCCTTCCTTCCGCTGCTACGTCGGTCCGCCGACCCCGTCATCGTCAACGTCAGCAGCGGAATGGGGTCCCTCGAGCACACCCATGACCCGTCCCGCGCCGAGTCACAGGTCGTCGCACCGATCTACACGGCCTCCAAGGCCGCACTCACCATGCTGACCACGCAGTACGCCAAGGCGTTCCCTGACGTCCGGGTCAACGCCGCCGACCCCGGCTACACCGCCACCGACCTCAACGCCCACAGCGGTCCGCAGACCGTCACCGAGGGCACCGACGCCGTCGTCTCCCTCGCGACCGAGGGCCCGGGCCACGCCTCCGGGCGCTTCGTGGACCGGCACGGTGAGACCTCCTGGTCCTGACGGCGCTCCCGGCCACCGGCCGCTCGCACCGGTTTCGCGCTGCCGACCGATGGGGACGACCAACGCATGACGGCGACAGCGCATCTCTCCGGCCGGCACCGATGAGCCGTTTCCCGCAGCTGCTGCAGACGGTCATCGATGCCGAGGACGTGCGCGGCCTGGCCGAGTTCTACCGCCAGCTGCTCGGCTACACCTACCGTCCCGGCGACGAGCCGCGCGCTGACGACGAGGCCGAGTGGCTGGTCCTGCGGGACGAGGCCGGGACCAATCGGTTGGCGTTCCAGTATGCCGAGCACGTCGAGCCGACCACGTGGCCGTCAGCTGATGTCCCGATGCAGATGCACCTCGACTGCACCGTGACGGGCCGCGGCGAGCTCGAGCGCCACCGGGCACGGGCCGAGTCGCTCGGCGCGCGGATGCTGGTCGACGACTCCGACGACTCCGACGAGCCGCTGTACGTGTTCGCGGACCCAGCTGGGCACCCGTTCTGCATCTTCGTCGCCAGCTGACACCACCACGGGTGTCGCGGGGCCGCCGTCAGCGAGCTGCTCAGGACTCGGTGCGGATCAGGGCGAGGCGTTGCAGCAGGTCCTCGAGGGAGTCCTCGAACTCGATCGCGGAGTGGTCCTCGCGCAGCGGCGACTTGAGGCGACGGACGCTGGGGTACGGAGCCAGAGACGTGTCCACGTCGTCCTCGACCACGTCGAGCGGCCCCAGGTCGGCCCCCAGCGCGGCGACCTCGAGCAGCAGGTGGCCGAGCAGGAAACTGGTGAAGGCGCGGTAGGCCTCGACGGTCGCCTGGTCGCTGAACCCCTCGCTCTGCAGCCCCGTGAGGAACGCCTCGACCCAGCGCAGGCTCCGCAACGGCGGGCGCAGCCACGGCGCTTCCGCGGGTCGGGAGGCGACCAGGGGGAACGCCTTGGGATGCGTCAGCGCGACCCGGCGTACTCCGTGGGCGAGCCGTTGCAGGTAGTCCTGCCAGCCGTGCTCGGGCGTCGCCAGCACGTCCGGGTCTGCCTCCATCTCGTCGACGATGCGCTCGACGACGGCATCGAGGAGCAGCTCCCGGCTGCGCACGTACCGGTAGAGCGACATGGCCTCCACGCCGAGCAGCGTGCCGAGCCGTCGCATCGACAAGCCCGGGAGCCCGTTGTCGTCGATGAACGCGACCGCAGCATCGACGATGCGCTCGCGATTCAGCGGCACCCGGTCCGACGGCCGCTCCTCGCCGCGGACCACGGCTGCGTCCGCGTCGGGAAGGCCATCGGCGGCTGAGCCGTCGGGCTCGTCACCGCGCCCTGTTGCGTTGGCCATCGGTCCTCCTTGCAGCCGAGGGTACGGGCGCACACCCACCCGGGTGGCTCGCCAGGACTTTCTCCTCCTTCACCCGCATGCCTGGGGGCGGGCTGGGCACCGACGAGGAAAGAGGCTTACGTCGTAAGGCAGTGGCGTGGGAGTCGCTGCCGGCGAGGCCGAGAGACGTGGGAGGGCCAGATGGCCGGGAAGTTGTCATTCACCGTCGGGTTCGGAGCCGGATACGTGCTGGGCGCACGGGCGGGTCGCGAGCGGTACCAGCAGATCGCAGGGAAGGCCCAGCAGGTGTGGCGCGACCCGCGCGTGCAGGACAAGGCGGCGCAGGCGCAGCAGGTCGTGAAGGAGAAGGCGGACCAGGCGGGGCAGGTCGTGAAGGAGAAGGTCGCATCGGCGGGGTCCTCGAACGACCACTCGTCGACGACGCCCGGCACCACCGGTGGGAAGCTGCCGTGAGCCACGACGCAGGGGACTCCACCGGTGAGCTGGTCTCCCGGCTCTCGCAGGACGTGTCCCGGCTGGTGCGCGACGAGCTGCGCCTCGCCCAGGTCGAGGTCTCCGGCAAGGCGAAGAAGGCCGGCATCGGCGCCGGCCTCCTCGGGGCGGCGGGGGCCATAGCCCTCTACGGCCTCGGCGTGCTGATTGCCACGGCCATCCTGGCGCTGGCGCTCGTCGTCGACGCCTGGCTGGCCGCGCTCATCGTCGGCGTCGTCCTGCTCGCGGTGGCCGGCATCGCGGCCCTGATCGGCAAGAAGCGGGTCGCCGAGGCAGCTCCACCCGTACCCGAACGGGCCGTCGAGAACGTCAAGCGCGACGTCGACGCGGTCAAGCACGCCCGCGACCACTGACACTCCGATCCACGAGAGAGGCCACGACATGGCTACGAAGGACACCCCGGACAGCCCCGGGCACGGCGCCGACGCCAGCGACACGACGGACAGCACGTCCGCGGAGGTCGCGGAGCTGCAGGCCGACATCGAACGGACCCGCGCCGACCTGGCCGACACCGTCGACCAGCTCGCCGCGAAGCTCGACGTCAAGACCCGCGTGCGCACCAGCGTCGCCGAGACGAAGGACGAGGCCGCCGCACGGCTGCGGAAGCTGCGCGACCAGAGCACGGACGACCAGGGCAAGCCGACCCCCCGGACACTCGGCCTCGGCGGGGGCGCCCTCGCAGCCGTCCTCGCGGTCGTCGTCCTCGCCCTGTGGCGTCGCAACAACACGCCGCGACGGACCACGATCCGGAAGCGCTGATGCTCGGCCGAGGAAAGCACGCGTCGCCGCCCCGGCCGGAGCCCGACGCCGCCGAGAAGCCGGACTCCCCGGCCGATCTGAGGAAGCGGTCCTGGTTCTACGTCGCCCGCAAGACCGTTCGCGAGTTCTCCGACGACCAGTGCACCGACCTGGCCGCCGCGCTGACGTACTACTCGGTCCTGGCGCTCTTCCCGGCTGCGATCGCCATCCTCTCGTTGGTGAGCCTCGTCGACCAGGGCCCCAGCACCGTGGACACGCTGCTCGGGATCCTGCGCGACATCGGCGCGTCGAGCGCCGCCGACTCTCTCGAGCCGACGCTCACCGAGCTCAGCCAGACGCAGAACTCCGGGCTCGCGCTCATCATCGGCCTCGCCGCCGCACTGTGGTCCGCGTCCGGCTACGTGGGTGCGTTCGGCCGCGGCATGAACCGCATCTACGAGATCGACGAGGGACGGCCGATCTGGAAGCTCCGCCCGGCGATGCTCCTCGTCACCCTCATCACGGTGATCCTCACGGCCGTCGTCGCCATCGGACTGGTGCTCACCGGACCGGCCGCCCAGGCGGTCGGCGACGCCATCGGCCTCGGCTCCACCGTCGTCACGGTCTGGAACATCGCGAAGTGGCCGGTCCTGCTCGGCGTCGTGATCCTCATCGTCGCGTTGCTGTACTACGCCACCCCGAACGTGAAGCAGCCGAAGTTCCGATGGATCAGCATCGGCGCCACCGTCGCCATCGTCGTGTGGATCCTCGCCTCAGCGCTGTTCGGCTTCTACGTGGCCAACTTCTCGAGCTACAACAAGACCTACGGCTCGCTGGCGGGCGTCATCGTCTTCCTCCTCTGGCTGTGGATCACCAATCTCGCGCTCCTCTTCGGCGCCGAGCTGGACGCCGAGCTCGAACGCGGCCGGCAGCTGCAGGCCGGCATGCCGGCCGAGGAGGTCATCCAGCTCCCTGCCCGCGACACCCGCAAGAGCGACAAGGCCGCCAAGAAGGAACGCGAGGACATCGAACGCGGCCGCCAGCTCCGCCTCACCCACGGTCGTGACGACGACCCCGACCACTCCGACGGACCGCAGACGTCCACCACCCCAGACGAGCGAGGGAACCGATGACGACCGAGACCACGTCCAGCACGTCCGCGAAGCTGCTCTACCGGCCCTGGGGCCTGGTGGCCAGCCTGCTGGGGGGCCTCATCGCCAGCCAGATCTTCCAGCAGCTCTGGAAGCGGCTCGATCCCGACAGCTCGGAGGACCCGCCCAAGCCGCTCGAGTCGGAGTACCGCTTGCGGAAGATCCTCGTCGCGGCCGCCATCCAGGGCGCCATCTTCACCGTCGTCCGAGCCCTCATCAACCGGGGCGGCGCCCGCGTCTTCGAGCGCTGGACCGGCGAGTGGCCCGGCGACTGACCAGTGCTTGTCTGACCGACCGCTGACGGCCAGGCACGGCCGGGAATGCCCGCGTCCGGCGGGGGTACACGAGGACAATGGTGCTACCCAGATGGACCGACGGACCCCAGACGATCGTCCTCGTCCGGCACGGTGAGAGCGTGGGCAACCTCGCCGACACCGCGGCTCGCGAGGCCCGGGCGGAGCACCTCGACCTGGACCAGCGTGACGCCGACGTCGAGCTGTCGCCCACCGGGCGGGAGCAGGCCGATGCGGTCGCGGCCTGGGTGTCCGGCCTGGCCGAGTCCGACCTGCCGACCACCGTGCTCAGCTCGCCGTACCGACGCGCGGCCGAGACCGCCGAGCGAGCGATGCGTGACCGTGGCATCGAGGTCGCCTACGACGAGCGACTGCGTGAGCGGGACCTGGGCATCTTCGACGGCCTGACCGGATACGGCATCCGAGCACAGCACCCTGATGAGGCCGCTCGGCGCAAGAAGCTCGGCAAGTTCTACTACCAGCCTCCCAGCGGGGAGAGCTGGGCGGACGTGGTCCTTCGCGTGCGCAGCCTGTTGACGGACCTGCGCCACGGGTACGACCGCGAGCGCATCTGGATGTTCACCCACCAGGCGGTCATCATGAGCTTCCGGTACGCCCTGGAGGGTCTCGACGAGCAGTCGTTGCTCGCCATCGACCGCGAGGTCCAGATCCCGAACGCGTCGTTCACCCGGTTCCACCGGGACGCCGACGTGCTGGAGCTGGACGTGTTCGCGGACACCGCCGCCGTCGACGCGGCCGGGACCGAGCGCACCGCAGAGGCCTCCCCCACCGGGAGCGGCGATGTCCACGCCTGACCCGGTGGTGGTGACGCCGG
Organism: Nocardioides conyzicola; assembly: GCF_039543825.1. NCBI lineage: Bacteria > Bacillati > Actinomycetota > Actinomycetes > Propionibacteriales > Nocardioidaceae > Nocardioides > Nocardioides conyzicola. The sequence goes on from NZ_BAABKM010000004.1 coordinate 319,140, forward strand.
CGACGCTGCGCGACTGGGCACTGCCGGAGCCCGGGACGGGCAAGGAGTCGCGTGGGCAGGTCCTCGTGGTCGGGGGCTCCACCCAGACCCCGGGCGCGGTGAGGCTCGCCGGGGAGGCGTCACTGCGTGGCGGCGCCGGCAAGCTCGCACTGGCCACGGTGTCCCCGACCGCGGCCGCGCTCGCTGTGGCGGTCCCGGAGTCGCAGGTCCTCGCCCTGGCGACCGACGCGGACAGCATCGCCGTCGGGGCCGCCGACGACATCGTGGACCGCGCCCAGGCCGCCGATGTGGCGCTCGTCGGCCCCGGGTTCGTCGAACCGGCGGCGAGCACGTCGCTCCTCGAGCGTGTGCTCCCCCGCCTCACCTGTCCGGTCGTCGTCGATGCCCTCGGGTCGGCGTACCTCACCCAGCACCCGGAGGGCCTTCATCACCTGGAGGGACGAGCGGTCCTCAACGTCAATCCGTCCGAGCTCGCGCACACGGCCGGATCCGACGAGGACGAGGTCCTGCGCGACCCGCTCGCTGCCGCTCGCGCGGTCGCCGAGCGCTCGCGGGTCGTCGTCCTGTGCGGAGGAAGCAGCAAGTACGTCGTCGCTCCGTCCGGTCGGGCGTGGGTGGTCGAGGGCGGCGGACCGGGGCTGGGTGTCTCGGGATCGGGCGACGTGCAGGCCGGGATCGTCACGGGCCTGCTGGCCCGGTGCGCCGACCCCGCCCAGGCGGCCGTGTGGGGCGCCTACGTGCACGCCCGGATCGGCGAACGGCTCGCAGCCGCTGTCGGCACCGTGGGCTACCTCGCCCGCGACATGCCGGAACAGGTCCCTGCAGTGGTGGCCGAGGTGGGCTGAGGCCACCCGATCACCAGGGCGGTTCTTTCCCGTCCGACGGGGTACCGGAAGAGATTCCCCCTCTGGAGGTCGCAAGCGATGGTCCACCACCCCCCTCGACCCCGTCACGGTCGGCTCGCCCACTCGTCGCTGCACAGGGAGCGTTGATGCGGATCGTCGTCACCGGAGCAACCGGGAACGTCGGGACCGCACTGCTCCGCCACCTCGTGGAGCACACCGACCACGAGGTGGTGGGAATCGCTCGGCGGCTCCCCGACAGAGCGAGCGGGAGCCGGGTCGCGTGGGTCAGCACGGACCTCACCGACCCGAGCTGTCAGCCGATCCTGGACTCGACCTTCCGCGGCGCGGGCGCCGTCGTGCACCTGGCGTGGGGATTCCAGCCGTCCCACGACCTGGGCTACCTGGCCGAGCTGGGCGTCCAGGGCACCCGACGCGTGCTGTCCGCGGTCGCCGCCGCGCAGGTGCCCCACCTGGTCCACATGTCGTCGGTCGGCGCGTACTCGCCGAAGCGCGGCAACACCCCGGTGGACGAGGACTACCCGACCGATGGGGTCCCTGGCTCGCCGTACAGCCAGCACAAGGCCCAGGCCGAACGGCTCCTCGACGCGTTCAGTGCGGCGAGCCCCGACGTCCGGGTCACCCGGATGCGGCCGGGCATCATCGGGCAGCGCAGCGCCGGCAGCGCCCTGCTGCGCTACGCCCTGCCGGCGCTGCTCCCGGCTCGGGTCCTCCGACTCGTTCCCGTGCTGCCGTTGGACGGTTCTCTCCAGATCCCGATGGTGCACGCCGACGACGTCGCCGACGCGTTCGGTCGTGTGCTGGCCACCGGCGAGTCCGGCGCGTTCAACCTGGCCGCGGGCCTGCCCGTCACCACGGCGGACATCGCGCAGGCACTGGGTGCTCGCCACCTCCAGGTGCCCCGCCGGATCGTCCGCGGCGCGGTCGCGGGCTCGTGGCACGCTCGCCTGCAGCCGATCGATCCGGGGTGGATCGACCTCGCCCACGACGTCCCGCTCCTCGACTGCGGCAGGGCCGAACGTGACCTCGGTTGGCAGCCCACGCACAGCGGCGTCGCCGTCCTCGAGGAGGTCGTCCAGCCGATGGCGAACGCCGACTCCGGCAGGACTCCGGTCCTCCGCCCGCGCACCGTCCTCGGCGGTCTGAGCGATGCCGTTCGCGACAAGCCGGTCGCCTATCGGCGCCGCCCTTGAGCCGAGACCTGCTACCTCGCGACGGCGTGGAGCACGACGTCCGTCACGTCTCCGGCGCTGACGCGGAGGGTCATGTACGTGCAGCTCGGCTGTCGGCGCCGGTCCGTCGGCGAACCGGGGTTCAGCAGCCGCAGCCCGGTGGACGTCCTGGTGTCCCACGGGATGTGGCTGTGCCCGAAGACGAGCACGTCGAGATCCGGGAACCGCGCGCTGCACCGCGCCTCTCGGCCCTTCGCCGAGCCGGTCTCGTGCACCACCCCGAAGGCCACGCCCTCGATCTCGACGCGAGCGACCTCCGGCAGACGGTCCCTCAAGGCGCCGTGGTCGTTGTTGCCCCACACCCCGACGAGCGAGCGTGCTCGCCTCTCGCAGTCGTCGAGCAGCCGCTCGTCGACCCAGTCGCCAGCGTGGACCACGACGTCTGCCGTGTCGATCGCGTCCCAGAGCTCGCCGGGCAGCTCCCGGGCCCGCTTGGGCAGGTGCGTGTCCGCCATCAGCACCACGCTCGTCGCCACGGGACCAGTCAAGCAAGGCTTCCCGGCACCGACAAGCAGCGCCGGCTCCACCCTTGAGGGTGGAGGCTGTCCTTCAGCACAGCGGGGTACCGACACGAGGTGACTGACACCCAGGCCCGGATCGCCGTCCCCGACACGCGCGACGAGGACGTCCCCCGTCTGCGGATCGCCTCGGTCCCCGCGGGTCACGTGTACGTCCGTCACCTGAGCTCCGAGTCCACGCCCGGGCCGGAGCGGCTGCCCGATCCCGACCCGCTGCGACCGACGGCTCCGGCGGGCGCCGTCTGGTGGCCACCGGTCATGCTGCAGCCGTCCTGGGCTGCCACGGCGGACTTCGACGTGTTCCACCTGCACTTCGGCTTCGACGCCTGCGACCCGGAGGAGCTGCGCGACCTGGTCGACACCCTCCGCCGGCGGGGCAAGCCCTTCGTCTTCACCGTGCACGACCTGCGCAACCCGCACCACCTCTCGCGGGAGGCGCACGACGCCCAGCTCGACGTCCTCATCCCTGCCGCGGACGCGCTCGTCACGCTCACCGCGGGCGCTGCCTCGGAGATCCGACGCCGATGGGGACGTGAGGCCGTGGTCATCCCGCACCCGCACGTGGTCGAGCTCGAGGACATGGCGACCCTGCAGCGCGACCGTCCCTCGCCAGGGGCGGCGTTCCGGGTCGGTCTGCACGTGAAGAGCCTGCGGCCGAGCATGGCGCCCCTGCGGATCCTGCCGACCCTGGTGCGCGCCGTCACCGAGCTGCCCGGCGCCGTGCTGCCCGGCGCCGTGCTGCAGGTCAACGCTCACCGCGACGTCATGGACGACGACGGTGCCCGCAGGGACGACCAGCTCGCCGACTACCTCCGTGGCGCCGCCGCCGAGGGCCTCATCGACCTGCGGGTGCATGACTTCCTGCCCGACGACGAGCTCTGGACCTACCTGGCGTCGCTCGACGTCTCCGTCCTCCCCTACCGCTTCGGGACCCACTCGGGTTGGTTGGAGGCGTGCCGCGACCTCGGTACGACGGTCGTGGCGCCCACGTGCGGGTTCTACCGCGACCAGGGACCGGTGCTGAGCTACACGCACGACGAGGATCACTTCGACCCGAACTCGCTCGTCGCCGCCATCGCCACGGCGTACTGGGACCGGCCCGCCTTCGGCGCGGGCCTCGACGAGCGCCGCGTGCAGCGCCAGGCGATCGCCGCCGCTCACGACCACCTCTACCGGTCGCTGAGCAGATGACTCCCCTGCGCATCTGCCTGATCGCGTCGAGCAGGTACCCGGTCAACCAGCCCTTCGCCGGCGGGCTCGAGTCGCTCACGCACCAGCTCGCGGGTGAGCTGGTCGACCGCGGGCACGAGGTCACGCTCTTCGCCGCCCCGGGGTCCGATCCGGCCCTGCCCGTGGCCGAGCTCGACGTGCACGGCATCCGGTTCAGCTCCACCGCTCTGCGTGACGTGCACGCACCGTCCGAGGAGTGGATGACCGACCACCATGCCTACCTGTCGCTCATGCTCGACCTGGCCAGATCCGGATCACGCCGTTTCGACGTCGTGCACAACAACAGCCTCCACCACCTGCCGATCGCGATGTCGGAGATGCTCGACATCCCCGTGCTGACCACGCTCCACACCCCTCCGACGCCCTGGCTCGAGTCAGCGATGGCCGCGTCCGCCGTGCCCGTCCACTGCACCGCGGTGAGCAGGTCCTCGGCCGCCGCATGGAGACATGTCGTCGACGCCACGGTCGTGCACAACGGCGTGGCGATCGACCGGTGGGAGCCCGGCCCGGGTGGCAGGTCGGCCATGTGGACCGGACGCCTCGTCACGGAGAAGGCGCCGCACCTCGCGATCGACGCGGCCCGGCTCGCCGGCATACCGCTCGTGCTCGCGGGTCCCGCCCCGGACCCGGACTACTTCGCGCGCGAGGTCGAGCCCCGTCTCGGCGGTGACGTGACGTACGCCGGTCACCTCGACCACCCGCGGCTGGCCGAGCTGGTGGCACGGTCGGCGGTCGCCGTCGTGACGCCTGCGTGGGAGGAGCCGTTCGGTCTGGTGGCCATCGAGTCGATGGCCTGCGGCACGCCCGTGGCCGCGCTGGCGCGAGGCGCCCTTCCCGAGATCGTCGCCGAGGGCACCGGCGCCCTGACGTCCGGCGACCGGCCGAACGACCTGGCCGCCGCCATCGTCAGGTCCCTGACGTGCGACCGGCGGGCGGTCCGCGACCACGTCGTACGGCACTTCAGCGCACGCCGGATGGTCGACGCCTACGAGGAGCGGTATGCCGGTCTCCTGGTCCGCAGCTCCGCCGCATGATCGGCTACTACGTCCACCACCACGGACGCGGTCACCTGCACCGCGCGCTTGCTCTCGCGGCCGCGCTCGACGAGCCGGTGACCGGGCTGTCCTCGCTGCCCGCCCCGGCGGGGTGGTCCGGTCCGTGGGTCCAGCTGGAGCGCGACGACATCGCACCGACGGCCGTCGACCCCACCGCCCACGGTCGCCTGCACTGGGTACCTCGGGGAGACGCCGGGCTCAGCACGAGGACCGCGCAGATCTCGGCCTGGCTCGACGAGCACCGACCCAGGGTCCTGGTCGCCGACGTGTCGGTCGAGGTCGCCCTGCTGGGACGACTGCATGGCGTACCCGTCGTCACCGTCGTGCTGCCCGGGCAGCGCGCCGACGCCGCTCACCAGCTCGGCTTCGACATCTCGACGCACCTGGTCGCGATGTGGCCGCCAGAGGCGCAGAACATGCTCCCGGGGCTACCGACCGCGTCTCGCGAGCGCGTGCGCCCCCTGGGCGCTCTCTCGCGCTATCCCGTCCGCCTCCCCACCTCACGGCGTCCCGGTCCCCCGCGGGTCGTGCTGATGACCGGTGGTGGTGGCGACGACCTGACCCCCGACCGGATCGACAGCGCTCGACGTCAGTCGGAGCAGTGGGAGTGGGTCGTGCTCGGGCGTCACGGCCGCTGGAGCGAGGACCCGCGCGCGGACGTGCACGACGCCGACGTCGTGATCACCAACGCCGGCCAGAACAGCCTGGCGGAGATCGCTGCGGCGCGGACCGCGGCCATCGTGATCCCGCAGGACAGACCGTACGACGAGCAGCGGACCAGCGCCGCCGCCCTGGCGGCCGGCGGATGGCCGGTCCTCGTCGAGGACCGCTTCCCCGACCGTGGCTGGTCGGAGCGCCTCCGCCGTGCGCAGCACCTCGACGGCGACGCCTGGTCGTCGTGGTGCGACGGGCGCGCCGCCGAGCGCCTCGCGGAGCTGATCTCATCATGAGCGGCGTCGGAGTCGTGACGATCGCGCACGGTCGACACGCCCACCTCCGGTCCCAGCACCTCTCCCTGGCGGTCTCGACGTGTCGGCCGGACGTCTATGTCGTGGTCGCCATGGACGATCCCGAGCTCGACGACCGACCGGCCCACGGCGGCCTCGCGGCACGGGTCCTGCCGATCGAGACTGCCCCGCTGGGCCTTCCGCTCGCGGCGGCGCGCAACCGGGGCATCGACGCGGCGTTCGAGGCCGGCTGCGACGTCGTCATCGCCCTCGACGTCGACTGCCTCGCCTCGCCCGACCTGGTGGCGGACTACTGCCGTCTCGTCTCGACCTCCCCCGACACCGTGTGGCAGGGACCGGTGACCTACCTGCCGCCCCCGCCCGCTGGCGGGTACTCGCTGGCAACGCTCGCCGACCTCGACGATCCCCACCCGGCCCGTCCACGGCTGGAGCGGGGCGAGACCCGGGGAGACGCCCGGCCGGAGCTGTTCTGGTCGCTCTCGTTCGCTCTCTCGGGATCCTCCTGGCGCCGGTCCGGCGGCTTCTGCGAGGAGTACGTCGGCTACGGCGGCGAGGACACCGACTTCGGCCAGTCCCTGCGCGCCGCCGGCATCGACCTCAGCTGGACGGGCGACGCCCGGGCCTACCACCAGTACCACCCGGTCTCCCGCCCCCCGATCGAGCACCTCGACGACATCCTCCGCAACGCGAAGATCTACGAACGTCGCTGGGGCACCTGGCCGATGGGCGGCTGGCTCGAGGAGTTCGAACGCCGCGGCCTCATCGTCTGGCAGCAGGACTCGTGGGTGCGCGCGACCTGCTGACCCCAGAACGCAGCAGAGGCCGCCCCCGCTACCAGCGGAAACGGCCTCTGACCTGCGGTCCTCCAGTCGGGCTGACAGGATTTGAACCTGCGACCCCTTGGAGGATTGGGGCAGTTTCAGCGACTACCGACAAGTACGGTGAAGGACGGATCTTCCTTATTTAGAGCGGGTTTGACGTTCACCCGCTCTGCGAGCGTAACTGACTGTATCCGAGAAATCACGATCGTTTGTGGACACTAAATGGACGCATTTGGCGTCACCCCGTCGCGCTCGCGGAGCTCGTCGGCCCGGGCTCGGAAGCCTGCCTTCGCCGTCGCAAGACGCACTGCCAGAGTCACGGTCCAGCCGCCCAGTATGGGGCAGGTCAAACCCCTACCGCTCCGTGCCACAGACCAGTAAGCCGACATCACGTACATCCGTCGATTGGCGTCCCTGGCTAAGTCATGATTTGGTGCCCAGGAACTGAACAAACCCTGAGAGCGAGGCACGAGCGGGCGCTCCCGGACATATCTCGGACGTTTCGAAGGTGTTCGACGTCATCGACGACTGCGAACTTCGGCCAAGGGCGTGGAGGCCTGGACCGAACGATCCATCGTCACGCCGCGTACGCGTTAGCTTCCAGCAGCCGCCCGTCACGCCGCGTACGCGTTAGCTTCCAGCAGCCGCCCGTGACGCCGTTCCAATGAGCTCGGTCGCCAATGTCGGTGGGACTCTGCACAATGAGCGCGGAGGAGGTTCCGGTGACAGTACGCGACGATGTGATCGCAGGAGTCGAGGATGTGCTCGACGCGGATTGGTCCGTACGCAAAGGCACAGTGATCCCGGAGACGGATGACGTCGTGCTCAAGAATGGCGCCGTGCGCGTCGACGCGACCTATTTCTACGCCGATCTTGCTGACTCGTCGACGCTCGGTCACCAGGTTGACGCAGAGATCGCGGGCAGGGTCATTCGGGCCTACCTAAACGCAGCCTCGCGAATTCTCCGTAACTACGGCGGGGCCATTCGCAGCTTCGACGGCGACCGGGTGATGGCCATCTACATCGGTAAATCGAAAAACACCGACGCCGCACGGGCGGCGCTGGCCTTGAACTGGGCGGTGGACTTCGTACTTGCGCCGGCACTCAAGACGAAGTGGCCAGACCTTCGTGACGTCTGGACGACCAAGCACGGTGTCGGTATTGATACTGGCGAAGCTCTCTTGGTTCGCGGCGGCGTCCGCGACAACAACGACCTCGTTAGTATCGGTTCGGCGCCGAACGTAGCCGCCAAGCTCAGCGCCCTTCGATGCGCAGATCTGCACATCACGGATCGTGTCCACGACCGCTTGGCCGAGTCGTCGAAGATTTCTTCCGATGGCTCCGAGAGCCGGTGGAAGACTCACGACAGGATCGAGGTTGGCGGGGTGAACCACAGGGTGTATTGGTCCAACTATGGGTGGAAGCCATGAGCTGGTGGTCGCACGCGGAGAAGGAGGTCGAGTCACCTCCGACTCCGCCGGACGAGCGAGGACTGGCATTCGCCTGGCAAACGCACGCAGCGATCAGCGATTGGACCTCTAAGGTCGACACCAAGTCGTCCATCGTGCTCAGCCTCGGCGGCGCGGTCCTCGGATTCTGTGTCATCTTGACAGGGGACGGACGGCTACTCGACGGCCTTCATGGTTGGCGCGACCGCTTTGTGACCGCAGGGCTAGCCGCCCTCGCGCTCGGCGTCCTAGTCGCTGCTTTTGCTGTCTTCCCGAGGCTCAAGCGGCGCCAAGCAAGAAAGAACTGGCCGAGCAACTACGTATACTTCGGGCACCTGCGGCACTGGAAGCCAGCAGACCTAAAGGCCGCGCTCTTGCACCAATCAATTGATGAGCAACTCGAAGTGTTGGCCACCCAGCTGGTTACCGCCTCCAAGATCTCGTGGAACAAGCACACAACGCTGCAGCTGGCGATGGTCCTGCTGACGATTGGTTCTGGTCTCATCGGCGCGGCGGCGGTGTGGCCGAAGTGAAGAGTTCGGGCACGAGCTTTACCTACACCGCCAGTTTCAAGCGTATTGATGAGGTTCTCGCGGCGCCGGACGAAAATTTTCCGCAGCGTGACGACCTTCCGTCACGCGACGACCTCACCTTTAGCAACGGCTACTTCGTGCGAGTTGCGGCGTTGTTTGTCGACATCCGCAATTCGTCGAACCTGCCCGGCAAGTACAGCGAGCCAGCGCTCGCCAAGCTCTACCGCGCATTCATCTCCGAGGTAGTCGCCGTCTTGGACGGTAGCCCCGACTGCGACGAAATCAACATCGTGGGTGACGGTGTCTGGGGCGTTTTCGACGCAAGATTGAAGGAGCAAGTTGACCGAGTCGTCGAGGCCGCGGGCCGGGTTTCGTCGCTACTCGACGGCTTGAATGCAAGACTGTTGTACAGGGGGTACGAGGCGCTGCGAGTGGGGATCGGCCTCGACTGGGGTCGCGCCCTGATGATCAAGACCGGGTTCTATGGAAGCGGCGTCAACGACATCGTCTACGTGGGCAATGTGGTGAATAGCGCTGCCAAGCTCTGCTCGCTTGGAGAGCAGAAGCATGGGTCGGGGTATCGACCCCGAGTCATGGCTGGGCGGGAGTTCGTCAACAACCTTCTCCCGACCGGATACGCTGGATTCTTCACGTACGACGCGTCCATTGGCTGCTACACGGCGTCGATCCAAAACAAGGCGATGACGAGCTGGTTGGCGGACAACCCTCCCAATTAGGCGTCCGGAGTCTCACCGCCGCACCCGCACACGGAGCGTCGCGCCAACATCATGTGGAGCATCTGCCAGATGTCGCGACGAGCGCGGATCCGAGGTGCGGCATCCCGCCGCGTGTCGGACACACTGATCTGCCATTGTGCAGGACCCCGTGATCACTCAGCCCTTGAGGCCTTTGCAGGGTGGCCGCGAGCTGCTCGGCGTCATATCCATGTTCCCCGCGGCCTGCCGAGCCGCGCGTCTTCTTGACGGGTTCACGAGTCGCCAGCGATTCCACCATCGACCCGATCGAGCTCGGGCCGCGGCTTAGACACCACAGGTGTGGAACCGAGCGAGTCCTCGGGTTGTGCGGCAGGGTGGGGTCGTGACCGGTGACGACGACCACAGACTCCTTCGCGCCGCGTGGACGCGCCTGCACACCCGGCTTCGCGACCTACGCGTCAACCTCGAGTTCGGCGACACCTACCTGATGGAGTTCGCGGACAAGGCCGACAGGGCCGCCAACCTTGCTCTTCACCTCGAAGGTGCCGTCAAGTTGGTCGACCAACATCTGTATGCGCCCGCGCTCGCCGTCACACGCACCAGCATTGAGCACGTCGTCCTGGATGCACTGCTCTTCCGTGGCCGTACCTGGGTCCAGAACGTCCGCGGCATCTCGACTGGGACGTGGGAGCAGTGGCAGGCCGACCGCGAGGCCGGCGCCGAGTGGACCGCATACATCGTTAAGTGGACGCGGACGAAGAGGGGCGACGTCAGGATCTGCCGGGAGGGGATCTATACGAACCCGGACGACCAGGGAAACCGGGAACGGCTCAGCATCTACTACTTCCTCCTTGAGGAATACGACGGCAGCATCGGGCGCCCAGTCGGCGGAGCGAGCGACACAGCCAGGGATGACGAGGTCGGGTTCGGCCGTCAGGAGCTGCGAGCGCTCGCCCGGGAGAACGAAGCCAGGTGGCGCACGTACCTGACGTGGTCGGCCCTGCTGGACAATCTTGCGGTCAACGACCTGGCCGAGGAGGCCGACGTCGGGCGGCTCGGCGTTCATTACCGCTTCCTGTCCGCGTACGCCCACCCGGTCTCGCACACCCACCGGAGGCTCTACGGCGACAGCCGCGACGGAAGCACGCCACACTATGACCACTACGCGAGCGAGCTCGTCCTTCTCTATGTCGTCACCCTCGCCATGCTCGAGCTCGTGAATTTCGCCGCCGGGCTGGCGAGCCGCACCGACGTCACGCTGGGCGAGACCGACAGCCTCAACGACGACCTAGATTTCGCCAGACGAGCGACCGACCACTTCTGGTTCATCGGCACCAACCCGCACCCGTGGGACTTCAACCAAGCCCGGAATCAGGCCGCCTTCCGTCTCCTGCGCGACGGACAGCGCGAGGACGTCGCGACGCCAGATCCGGCCGACGTGCCGTTCCCCCGCGACCCGCTGCGGCGACTTGTCGACATGCACGCCTCGTCTTCCGAGGTACTCACCGGGTACGTGTATCAGAGCCCCTGGCGCGCCCCGACGCATGGAGACGCCGGTAACCCCAACTCGCCACCGCTGTCGGCGGCATCGGCGACACTTCACACGTGGCAGTGGTCCAGGTCGACGAGCTCGGGCGTGCGCGCGGACCCGAAGATGGGGCCAGGAGGTACACCCCCATCGCGATGACGTTCGACACCCGCGCCATGCTGTTCGACTTCGCCGACGGCCCCGAGGTTGAAACCCAAACGGCTGAGCTGAACCGGAACAACAAGTCGAGGCTTCGCGAGCAGCTCATCCATCAGTTCGGTGTTGCGAACTACGAGCAGAAGTTGCAGGACTTCGTCGATCTCGGTCCGGCGCCCTGGTCGGTCGTCCCACTCCACAACGAGTACCTCAACCAGGTCAGGGATGCATTCACGTTCGGCACCTACTACCCGGCGCTCGTCGGCGCCGGCGCGCTCGGCGAACGCATCTTGAATCACCTCGTCCTCACGCTCCGCGGTGACTACGCCGACCATCCGCGACAGAGCACGTCGCCGACCGAGACACCTTCGACCGGTGGGATAGATGCATCCACGCCCTCGAGGGGTGGGGCGTGCTCGCCAACGACGTCAAACGGGACTTCAAGGCGCTCAAGACGGCGCGGAACCGGACCGTGCACTACAACACCGACCTCGACACTGGCGACGCGCGCGACGCCGCCCTCCAGGCGATCCGTCTCCTCGCGGGCATCGTCGACATGCTATTCAACCCACACGGGACAGGACCGAAGTACGTCAACGGCCCCATTGGCCGCGCATACGTGCGCCTCGAAGCTGAGTCCGACCCGTTCATCCGACGGTTCATCCTTCCCGCGAGCGCTCTCGTGAGCCCCCGTTTCCGGTTCGTTCCTAGTGGAGGAGGCGGGTTTGATATCTACGACGATCCTGACTATGGCATCGATGGACCTGCCCTCAGCGACGAGCAGTTCGCTGACCCGGTCCGCGCCACGCCGCAGGTCGAATACCCGTTCTAGAGCCGAGTCGCCGCCACCCGGCGTTATTGAGGTCGACAACGCGGTCCCAGATCTCCCGGAACCACCGCTCTTTGTCGCCCGAGTAGCAACTGCAAAAGCGCACGCCCCTCCACGGCGCAGTCCGCCACGTCCGGCGACCTTGGACCTCGAGCCCCTAATGCTCACGCGACGCCGACTCCTACTGCACGTAACCACCGGGGCTCGTGGACGCTAGAGCGAAGACCGCCGCCGCAGAACCACTGAACAGAACGGCTGGGGCCGCACCGCAAACGAACGCACTCATGTGCCGTGTGTGCCCCATTTCACCGCGTCTGGGCCATCGAAAGACCTGAGGCGAGATGGGCGCGCCCGCCGCAACCAGAGGCCGCCACGACTGTTCAACGCACTTCGCCCCCGGATGACCATGGGTCGTCCGGGGGCGGTCCGTTGCGCGACGGTTCGTTCGCCCTGATCGCTCGCCACAGCCCCAGACCGATCACGACCGGGACGCCGACGGCGCTCGCTATGAACCACACGAGCAGTTCCGTCGTCCCTGTCACTGTCTTCCCCCTCCACTGCCGGTCGTACATGTACCGACCGGCAGCGAGGCAGGCGCGTGACATCCGCGAGAGGGTCAGACCAGGATCGCCTTGACTTCCGTGAACTCCTCGAGGCCGGCCTTGCCCATCTCCCGGCCCGCCCCGACTGCTTCCGGCCGCCGAACGGGGCGAGCGGGGTGAACGAGGCGCCGTTGACGTGGACCTGGCCGACCTCGAGGCGACGCGCGATCGCGAGGGCACGGTCCGGCGTACCGAACACCGAGGCGGTGAGGCCGTACTGGGTCCCGTTCGCGATCCGGACCGCGTCGTCGTCATCGTCGTAGTCGATGACGCTGAGGACCGGGCCGAAGATCTCCTCCTGCGCGATCGTCGAGTCGGGTTCGACGTTGGCGAAGATCGTGGGCCGGATGAAGGCGCCCTGCTCCAGGCCCTCCACGCGACCGGGGCCGCCGAACACGAGGTCGGCACCCTCGGCGAGGCCCTGCTCGATGTAGCCATTCACCCGCTGCCACTGGGCCTCGGAGGCGACCGGTCCGAGCCGGGTGTCCTCGTCGGAGGGGTCGCCCAGCGTGTACTCCTTAGCCGCTGCGACGAGCTTCTCCATGATCTCGTCGTGACGGGATGCCGGGATGAGCAGCCGCGTCCAGGCGCCACACGCCTGGCCGCTGTTGCTCCAGGCGTACTTCAGCGTCTCCGGGATCGCATGTTCGAGGTCGGCGTCGTCCAGGACGATGTTGGCGGTCTTCCCGCCGAGCTCAAGCGCGACCTTCTTCACGGTGCCTGCCGCGACGGCGGCGACCCGCTTGCCTGCGGCGGTCGAGCCGGTGAACGAGATCATGTCGACTCCCGGGTGGGTGGCGATGGCCTCACCGACGACCGGACCGGTGCCGTAGACGATGTTCAGGACCCCGGCCGGGATGCCGGCAGCCGCGGTCGCTTCGGCCAGGATGGGACCCGTCAGCGGGGCGAGCTCCGCGGGCTTCAGGACGACGGTGTTGCCCGCCAGCATGGCCGGGACGACCTTCGTGATCACCTGCTGCAGTGGGAAGTTCCACGGGGTGATGGCACCGACGACCCCGACCGGTTCACGCACGAGCGTGGCTCCGGCGACCTGCTCCTCCCACTCGAACTCCTCTGCGACGTCTGCCATCGCGGCCGTGACGAAGGGCGGGAAGCCGGCCTGGGCCAGGCGGGCGAACGTGATGGGGACGCCGATCTCGGTGGAGACCGCCTGGGCGACGTCCTCACTCCGCGCGGTCAGCTCCTCGGCGAGCCGCCGCACAATCGCGGCGCGCGCGGCGGGCGTGGTGGCCGCCCAGGTCGGCGAAGCAGCTCGAGCCGCGGCCACCGCCTGGTCGACCGTGTCGGCCGATCCGAGCGGGACGGTGGCGACGAGCCTCCCGTTGACCGGGCTGACGATGTCCAGGTCGGCGCCGTCGCCGGGGACCACGGCCCCGGCGATCCAATGTCCGGGGACCATGATCGGAGTCGCTTCTGCTGTCTCATGAACGTGCTTGATGTCTGTCATGGCTCCAACGATGCGACGTCGCAGGGACGCCAACCATGCCCGGTCGGGGCATGGCTGACGGGACTAGCGAGGAGGCGTCGAGCGTTGACCTGACATGGATCGCGCACGACTCGCAGAGTTCCTCCGGACCCGGCGCGAGGCACTCCAGCCCGAGGACGTCGGGGTGCCCCGCGGCCGGCGGCGTCGGACACCTGGTCTGCGTCGCGAGGAGGTCGCGGCGCTCAGTGGCATCTCGACGGACTACTACACCCGGATCGAGCAGCCCCGTGGGCCGCTGCCCTCCGAGCAGGTGCTCGGGGCGATCAGCCGGGGTCTGCACCTGACGCTGGCAGAGCGCGACCACGTCTTCCGGCTCGCCGGGTACGCCCCGGCCCGGACGGAGGTGCGGGCCGACCACGTGAACGCCGGCCTGATGCGGGTCTTCGACCGGTTGCAGGACACACCGGCTCAGATCGTGAACACCCTCGGCGAGACCCTGGTGCAGACACCGCTCGCGGTGGCGCTGCTGGGCGACGAGACGGCGTACACCGGCCTGATGCGTAGCCGTGTGTACCGATGGTTCACCGACCCGGACGCGCGAAGGCAGTCGCCACCAGAGGACCGACCAGCACACTCACGGACCCTGGTGGCGCGGATCGCGGAAGCCGCCGCGACCTCGGGCCCGAGGTCGCGAGCCGACGCGATCGTCGCCGCCCTGCTCACCGAGAGCCCAGAATTCGCCGCGCTGTGGGAGGAGCATCCGGTGGCGGGCCCCTCCTGCGAACCGAAGCGCGTCCTGAACGCGTCCGTCGGGGAGGTGGTTCTCCACGGCCAGACCTTGCTAGATCCGGACCAGTCACAGGCACTCGTCGTGTTCACCGCGGAACCAGGAAGCGAGAGTCACGCGAAGCTGGAGCTCCTGGGAGTTCTCGGCGCGCAGCACCTGTCGGCTGACTCACTCGCGGCGGTATGAGGACGAAGCGCCTTGCATCGCCCGCAGGAGGAAGCCTCTAAGGCCCGTCGCACGCACCTCGAGGAAGATCCAGACCAGGAGCAAGACCAGCACGGCCCAGCCGACGGTCCCCCGCTGCGCGTCACCCATCACCAGTCCCATGTAGGCGACTGCCCCGGCGAGGAAGCCGGCTGGATAGAAGTGCCGCCGGACGCGAGAGCACGCGAGTCCGATCCCAGTCGACGAGGACAACACCCGTCCGAGGTGCTTGTCGGAACTCAGCTCCTCCTCGATCCCGGCCAGCTGGCGTAACTCCCAGTCGTTCAGCATCGGCGTCTCAGGCCGCGGCTGTCATCCGGTCGCGCAGCTCCCCCACGTAGCGGTTGAGCAGACGTGACACGTGCATCTGCGAGACGCCGAGCTCGTCGGCGATCTCCTGCTGGGTGCAGTCGTCGACGAAGCGCCGGTGCAGGAGGTGACGTGCCCTGGGTGGCAGCGCGCGCAGGTGCGGCCACAGCATCAGTCGTGCCTCCGACTCCTCCCACGTCCCGTCCCAGCCGGCGGGGAGTGTCTCACCGAGGGGTGCACCTTCGCCCGGTGTCGGAGCGTCCAGGCTCCAGGGTCGGAAGCACGTCTCGACCTCGACCCCGTCGGCGACGTGGTCGGCGCCCTCACGGCTCTCCGTGTGGCGCTTCTGCACCGGTCGCGGCGGACGGATCATCCACGCCGAGTCACGGAAGAAGTGCTTCATGGCACCCGTCATGGAGGTGACGGCGTAGGCGAGGAACTCGTGTCCTCGGCTGGGATCGAAGTCCTGTGCGGCGCGCACGAGTGCCAGGCACGCCACCTGTTCCAGGTCCCCCAGGAAGTCCGACCGACCGCCGTAGCGGCGCGCGACCGCCCGGGCGACCTCCAGGTTCGCGAGCACCAGATCCTCGACGACGGCCTCGCGGTCGCGTCCCGTGGCGTCCGCCAACCGCTCGACCAGCTCGGCATTGCGGGCCTGACGCGCGATGTACCGAGGGCTGGGCGGCCGGTTCATCGGCTCTTCTCCCGCTCTTCCGAGGCGACGACGGCGTCGTGCAAGATCGTCAGCCGGGTCGCGAAAGGCACGAGCTCCGGCTCGTCGTCCCCGTCCCGGTCGCCGCTCATCCGGAGTCGGTCGAGCTCGTCGTCGATCTCCCGGTGCAGCGGGCTGGCTCCGTCGGTCATGGCTGCTTCCTCCTGTCACGAACCGGCACATGGTCCGGTCACTCGTGATGACCGGGCCGCGACGCGGTTCGTGACGTGAGAGGACCCCGCCCATGACCCCCCTAAAGCACGCCCGGACCGACGTCCTGGACATCGCGTACGTCGAAACCGGACCGGCGGACGGTCCGGCCGTCGTCCTGCTGCACGGCTACCCGTACGACGTCCACAGCTACGCCGAGGTCGCCCCGCTCCTCGCCCGGCAGGGATACCGGGTGTTCGTGCCGTACCTCCGCGGACACGGCCCCACGCGCTTCCTCGACGAGCAGGCGCCACGCTCGGGCCAGCAGGCGGCGCTGGGTGCCGACGTCGTCGCCCTGCTCGACGCACTCGAGATCCCGCGAGCCGTCCTCGCGGGCTACGACTGGGGTGGCCGGGCGGCCTGTGTGGTGGCGGCGACGTGGCCCGAGCGGGTCACCGGCCTCGTCAGCGTGAACGGCTACCTCATCCAGGACATCGCCGCCTCCGGCCGGCCGATCCAGCCGGAGCTCGAGGCGGGCTTCTGGTACTTCTACTACTTCCTCACCGAGCGGGGCCGCGCGGGTCTCACGGCCGACCCTCGCGGGATCGCCGAGGTCATCTGGCGCCGCAACTCACCGGCTTGGCCGTTCGACCAGGCGACGCTCGACCGCACCGCGGTGTCGTTCGAGAACCCCGACTACGTCGAGGTCGTGCTGCACTCGTACCGGCACCGTCTCGGCCACGCCCCCGGTGCACCCGAGTACGACGTGCTGGAGCGCGCCCTGTCGCTCACCCCGGCGATCACCGTGCCGACGGTGACGCTGGAGGGTGAGGCCGACGGCAACTTCCCGGTGCATGAGGGGCTGCCCGACACCGGGCGGTTCACCGGTCCCCGACGCCACCACCGCGTGCCCGCCGCCGGGCACAACCTGCCCCAGGAGGCACCGGAAGCCTTCGCCGGAGCCGTGCACGAGGTCGTCGACCTGGGGACTACCGGTATCTCTATGCAGGAGTCTCGCTGACCAGCACGGCGCCGATGTCCCTGCGCGAGCGGATCCCGAGCTTCGCGAAGACCTTCCGCAGGTGCCACTCGACGGTGTGCGCGCTGATGTAGAGCCGCGCTCCGATCTCCGGGTTGGTCAGGCCGTCCGCGGCCAGGCGCGCTATCTGGGACTCCTTGGGCGTCAGCGAGTCGACCGTCCGTACGACGGCCTGCGGCGAGTGGTCGGCGGCAGGGGTTCCGGCGGCCGCCAGCGCCCGGCGGGCGCGCTCGACGAACGCGGTCGCGCCCATGCGGGCCAGCAGGTCGTGCGCGAGGTGGAGGTTCGACCGAGCCTCAGCGGCTCGGCCTGTCCGGACCAGCCACTCGCCGTACAGCAGGTGCGTGCGGGCGAGCTCCATGTCCACGCCCGTCGAGCTGAGCCTCTCGACGGCAACCCGGTAGTGCGCCTCGGCCACCTCGTCGTCGCTGACCTCCGCAGTCATCAGGGCGGCGGTCCCCAGCGCCCAGTCCGTGCCTGCTGCCTCGGCGAGCTCGACGAGCGCGCGGGCGATCTCGGTCGCTTCCTCGGGGCGGCCGAGCCTCGCGGCCGCCTCGACCCCCTCGACCATCGCCCAGAACGACAGACCCATCTCCTTCGGGTACGCCGCTCCTCGCCTCGCGGCCACGAGCGCGTCGTCCCACCGCTCGAGGCCGTTGTAGAGCACGGCGGCGGCCCACTCGGTCGCGGTGAGCACCTTGCCCTCGGTGCTCAGCAGGGGATCGTGGACGATGAGGTCGATCGCTGCTCGGGTCGAGGTCTCGTCGCCGCTCCACGGAGCCACGACCAGCGCACAGTAGTGAGCGAAGAAGCCGGCGCCGGTGACGTCCCCGATGTTCGTCGCCTCGTCGACGAGTGCCCGTGCCGTGGCGAGATCACCGGCGTACATCCGGTTCGCCAGCCGCAGCAGGAGCGCCGAGGGAAGCAGGGCCAGGGCACCCAGGTCGCGGGCGAGGTCGACCGTCGCCGCGGAGAGCACCGACCAGCTCTCGAAGTCCCAGAAGTTGTGCGCCATCCGGCACGCGAGCGGCAACCAGCCGAGGTCGGCGGCACCGACGCCTCCCGTGCGGTACGCCGAGAGGGCCTCGAGCACCAGCGGCGCGCCGGCCGCGTAGCCGTCCGTGTAGACCATGGCCACCCCGGTGAGGAGCAGGTCGCTCCGCGTGGGCGGCTCGGCCGGGGTCATCCGCAGCACGGCGGCGGCCACCTCCTCCAGGCCCTCTCCCCCAGGCAGCTGGCCGGCGGTGAACGCGGCGTACATCGCATCCCGATAGGTCGCCTTCGCCAGGTCCGGGTCGAGTGTCTCGAGCCGGTGGGCCGACGCGAGCAGGAGGGGCAGTCCGGCGCTGGCACTCTGGGAGGCGAACAGGACCTGGCCGCGGACCAGGTCGGCCTGAGCACGATCGCGGTCGCCCAGCGGGGTGAGCAGTGCTCCGTCGAGCAGCTCGAGAGCCTCGGCGTACGCGCCCGCCTGGCTCTTCGCCGAGGCCGCCGCCAGGGCGCGGATCCCACGCCGGGTCGGGTCGGGAGTGAGCTGCGCGGCACGGTCGAGGAACGCGGCTGACGCCGCGACACCGCCGCGGGAGCGAGCCCTCTCGGCGGCCTGCTCCAGACCAGAGGCGACGTGCTCGTCGGCCACGGAAGCGGCGCTCGCGAGGTGCCACGCCTGCCGGTCGGGATCGAAGTCGGGATCCGTCGCACCGGCCAACGCCTGGTGCACCTCACGCCGCTGCTCGGGCGAGGCAGCCCGGTAGGCGATGGAGCGCACCAGCGGGTGCCGGAAGCGCGTCATGCTGCGCAGGGTGACGAGGTCGGCAGCCTCGGCCTCGGCAGCAGCAGCGTCGAGGTCGATGCCGAGCGTCTCGGCCGCACGTCGCAGCATGACGACGTCGCCGACGGGCTCCGCCGCTGCGACGAGCAGCAGTCGCTGCGCGTCTGGGCCGAGCGCGCGGAGCCGTCGCAGGAAGCCCTTTTCGAGCTGACCGGGCAGCGGTTGGTCGTCCACGTCGTCCACGTCGCCGGCGAGCTCGGCCGTCGTGAGCCCACGGGGCAGCTCGAGAAGAGCGAGCGGGTTGCCGCGGGCCTCGGCCAGGATCCGGTCGCGGACCCGTTCGTCGAACCGGCCGGGCGTCACCGACGCGAGCAGGACCAGGGCGTCGTAGTCGGCGAGCCCGGCGACGTCGAGATGGGGCAGCGCTTCCAGAGGCCCCCCGCTCGAGGGCCTGGTGGCGAAGACCAGCAGGACCCGCTCGGCAAGGAGCCGCCGGGCGACGAAGGCGAGCGTCTGGGCAGAGACGTGGTCCATCCACTGGGCGTCGTCGACCAGGCACACCAGCGGCTGCACCTCGGCGACCTCGGCCAGCAGGTTCAGCACCGCCAGGCCGACGAGGAAGCGGTCCGGCGGGCTCCCGGCGCTGAGGCCGAACGCGGTTTCCAGGGCGAGTCGCTGCGGGTCGGGCAACCGGCCGAAGTAGTCCTTGAAGGGCGCACAGAGCTGGTGCAGGCCGCCGAAGGCCAGCTCGGCCTCCGCCTCGACGCCCACGACCCGCGCGACCTGGCAGCCGGAGGCGCTGTCCTCGACGTACGAGAGCAATGCGGTCTTCCCGATGCCGGCCTCGCCGCGCAGCACTAGGGCCGCGCCTCGACCGCCCCGGACGCCGCGGATGAGGTCGTCCAGAGCCGCTCGCTCCCGCTGCCGGCCGAGGAGTCCTCCCGGCGCTCTGCTGACTCGCTCCATGGCTCTCGGTCGGAGCCTACTGGCGCGAACGTGGCGTCGGCCAACCCCGGTTCTCACGCAAGCCGGGGGCGCGCAGGCGGGTGGCCGGGTCGCACGGGCGGCCGCTGGTGGGTGCGCGTCGTCGGTCGCGCGTCGTGGCCGAGGATGCCCTCCAGGGTCTGCCGGTCACCGGTCCGTGCAGCCGTCAGGAAGGCGGCCACGAGCTGACGGTGGGCATCGGCGTCGACGGTGCGCACGCGATCGCCGTCGACGCGCTGCTGGGCGCGCCGTACGAGCTGGCGTGCGTTGGCGCTGGTGGTCCGGAGCAACGTCGCGATCGCGACGTAGGGATACTCGAAACCCTTGCGCAGCAGGTACGCCGCGAGCTCGGCCGGGCTCAACCGGCTCATCAGGACCAGCAGCGTCTCCTCCACCGCACAGGTCTGCTCCGCGTGCGCAGTCGGATCCTGTTCCGGGTCGGCGAGCTCCGCGAGTGGCGGCTCCGCGAACGTCTCGTGACGGTGCCGCGCCGACTGGATCACGTTGATCGCCAGGTGGGTAGTGGTCGTGGTCAGGAACGCGGCGGGGTTCTTGATCACCCGACGGTCCGTGCGCTGCCAGCGCAACCATGCTTCCTGGACCACGTCCTCGGCACTCATCTGGTCCCCGGTGACCCGGTGCGCGATGCGGAAGAGACGCGTGCGTTCGGAGAGGAAGATCTCGAGCGCCGCGTCGAGTGCGGCATCCACGGTCTCGCCAGCCCCACTCTCCCCCGCATCGGTCGAGGTCGGGATCTGCAGACTTGGCGCGGACATCGGTTGACTCCTGTTCGGGGCTGGCACCCATCGGTGGCGATGGATCAAGCCTCGGCCCGCGCGGGGCTGGAGCGCGCCACGGGACGTACGTGGTGGGTACGTGGGATACCCCAGTGAGTGACCGCCCCGGAGGTCGGCCCGACCCCCCACGCACCACGGGGGTCCGCGTGGGGTCCGCGTGGGGTCCGTGGGCGGGAGCGGCCCCGGAACGCTCAGGCGGAGGTCGGTGCCTGGACGCCGTCGGCGCCCGGTGCCGCGAGGGCCGCGGCCAGCTCGCGACGCGAGCTGATGTCGAGCTTCGTGTAGACCTTGCGCAGGTGCCACTCGACGGTGTGCGGGCTGAGGAAGAGCTCGGCCCCGATCTTCGGGTTGGTCAGCCCGCTGGCGGCCAGGGTCGCGATCTGCGCCTCCTGGGGAGTCAGCCGGGCCTCCGGCTCGGCGCCCCGGGTCCGGACGTGCTCACCGGTGGCGAGGAGCTCGCGTCGAGCGCGCTCGGCGAAGGCCGCGGACCGCATGTCGTCGAACATGCGGTGCGCGGTCCTGAGCTGGTCGCGCGCGTCTGCCCGCCGACGGGTGCGCCGCAACCACTCGCCGTAGATGAGGTGGGTGCGCGCGACCTCGACCGTCACCCGGTCCAGGCTCAGCTCATCGATCGCCGTGCGGTAGAGCTGGTCCGTCTCCCCGTCGTCCTCCGTGAGGAGGGCTTGGCTGCGGGCCAGGATGCCGCGGGCCCAGCCCGTGTCGGCGGCCTTGGTCAGCCGGGCGAGACGGGCCAGGGACTCCTGCGCCTGGCCGAGCTCGCCGCAGTGGACCGCTGCCTCGACGTGCTCGACCAGCGACAGACCGGTGAAGTTGTACCCGTCGTGGTCGATGCCCGTTCGAGCGGCGGCCAGCGCCTCCTCGTACCTGCCCAGACCGTTGTACAACACACCCTGGACGTAGCCGGTCACGCCGAGCAGTGAGACCTCACCGTGCTCGGTGGCGCTGATCCGCGCGTCCTCGAAGATCCCGGTCGCGGCCTGCTCGTCGCCCTGCCAGGCGGCCAGCACCAGGGATGCGTACCGATGAGGTGCCTGGCCGGTCGCCGTCGCGATCGCGTCGGCCTCCTCGATCATGCGGTTGGCCGCGGCGAAGTCGCCGTAGTGGATCTGCACGCCGCCGTAGTAGATGAGAGCAGGCGGGAGCGCACTCAGCGCCCCGACGTCGCGGGCCAGCCGCACCGCTCGGGCGGAGAGCACGTCCCAGGCCGGAAGGTCCCAGCGGTGGTGAATGAACGACTCGAGCGCGACCGGTACGGAGAGCAACCACCGCATCGTCGCGTCGCGGCTGGTGAGCTCCTCGTGGGCGAACGGCTCGAAGGAGCGCACCAGCGCCGGGACACCCAGCTCGTCCCCGTCGGCCAGCAACGTGGCGACGCCGTCGAGGAGCAGGTCGGCAGGCTCGGAGCCAGAGGGAGGTGCGCCGGAGGCACGCGCCGCGATCGCCGCGGCTCGGGCGCCGTGCGAACCGTGCAGCCTCCCGGCGAACACCGTGGCGCTGATGGCCTCGAGGTACGTCTCACGGGCGAGCGGTGACCCCTCGGCCGCGAACTGCGCGGCGGCGTCGAGGAGGAGCGGCGCCGCCTCGTCGCTCCGGCTCCGACCGAAGAGCATCCGGGCTCGCAACCGGGCAAGGCGAGCGCGGTCGAGTGGGCCGAGCGGGCACAGGCCCGCGAGCGCTGCGAGCTCGGTCGCACGCTCGGGCGCCGCTGCCGAGAAGTGCGCCTCCGCGGCCGCGAGGGCCCGACGGCCACGCTGCCACGGGTCCGGTGTGAGCGACGCAGCGCGTTCGAGCAGGACGGCCTCCGCCGCGATGCCGCCACGCTGGCGGGCCCGGTCGGCGGCCTGCTCCAGCCCGAGCGCGACCTCCTCGTCCGGTCGGTCCGAGGCCTGGGCGGCATGCCACGCCCGGCGGTCGGGCTCCAGCACGGGGTCGGTGGCCTCGGCGAGCGCTCGATGCACCTCGCGGCGCCGCTCCGGATCGGCCCCCCGATACGCCGCGGAGCGCGCCAGGGGGTGCCGGAACCGGACCGACTCGCCGAACTCGATGAGCCCGGCGGCCTTCGCAGGTGCCGCGTCGGGGGTGATGCCGAGGAGCTCGGCCGCTCGCAGCAGCAGGCGAGCGTCACCGACCGGTTCCGCTGCTGCGACGAGCAGCAGGGTGCGCGTCGCCTCCGGCAGCGCCTCAAGACGGCGTGCGTAGTCCTGCTCGACCCGGGTCGACACCGAGGTCGGGTCCGCGGCGTCCAGGCCGTAGGCGAGCTCCGCAGCAGTCCGCCCCCGGGAGAGCTCCAGGAGAGCGAGCGGGTTCCCGTGCGTCTCCGCGACGAGCCGGTCGCGGACGCGTGGCTCCATGCGGCCCTCGACGGACGTCACCAGCAGGTCGCCGGCGGCCTGCTTGTCGAGGCCGCTGACCCGCAGCTCGGAGAGCCCTACCAGCGCGCCTGCACCCTCCGGGTCGCGGACGGTGAAGATCATCGCAATGGCCTCGGCCAGCAGCCGACGGGCCACGAACTCCAGTGTCTGCAACGAGACCTGGTCGAGCCAGTGGGCGTCGTCGACGAGGACCAGGACCGGTCGGGTCTCCGAGGCGCGGGTCAGCAACGTGAGCACGGCAAGCCCGACGAGGAACCGGTCGGGCGGGTCGCCCGCCGCCATCCCGAAGGCGACCTGGAGCGCGTCGCGCTGTGGTTCGGGCAGCGCGTCGACAGCACCGAGGAACGGCGCGCACAGCTGATGCAGGCTCGCCCAGGCGAGCTCCATGTCGGCCTCGATGCCCTGTGCGCGTGCGACCGTCACCCCGGAGGCCTGCGCTGCGACATACTCGAGCAGGACGGACTTGCCGATCCCGGCCTCCCCACGGATCACGCACACCGCCGACTCGCCCGCACGCAGTCCACCCAGCACGTCATCGAGCACCGCACGCTCGTGGTGTCGACCGACCAGATTCGGCAGCGGGGTTGCGCTCATCAGGCTCCTGAGGGACGTGGGCGCCCGACTCGGGAGCGCTCCCGAGGCAACGGTATCGGTCCTGTCACAGATCGAGGCACTGTCCGGTCGAGATTGGACAAGCGCCCGTCTGCCGCCTTCGAGGAGCCCCGATGACACGTGAACACCAGCTCGCCACCTCGGTCCTGGTGGTGGGTACCGGGGGTGCCGGTCTCCGGGCCGCCATCGAGGTGGCCGAGGCGGGTGTCGCCGTGCTCGCCGTCGGTCGCCCGAGGGTCGAGGACACCGCGGCACCGCCCACGTCGGAAGGGGTCAGCGCCGCTCTGGCGCATGCAGACCCTCGGGACACGTGGGAGCAGCACGCCGCCGACACCTTGCGGGAGAGCGGCCTGCTCGCCGACCCACGCGCCGTGCAGACCATCGCCCGCAATGCCGTGCGAGCCGTCCACGATGCCGAGCGTCTCGGGATGCGCTTCGACCGGCAGCCGGACGGTCGGATCGCCCAGCGCAGGTCCGGCGCCCACAGCTACCGGCGGACCGCGTTCGCCGGCGACCGGACGGGAGGCGAGCTCCTGGACGCGCTCCGTGGGTACGCCGAGCGGGCGGGTGTCCCGCTCCTGTCGACCTGCTCGGTCACCCGCCTGCTCGTCGACCACGGCTCCGTCTTCGGCGCCTACGGCTTCGACCTCGTCGACGGGTCCCGCTACCTCCTACACGCCGATGCCGTGATCCTCGCCGCCGGTGGCCACACCCGGATCTGGCGTCGCACGACGGCCCGACGCGGTGACCCCGCGGGAGACTCGTTCCGGCTGGCGGCCGAAGCTGGTGTGCGGCTCCGTGACGCCGAGCTCGTGCAGTTCCACCCGTTCGGTCTGCTCGGCCCCGAGCACGCGGCGGGCACCGTGGTCAGTGAGGCGGCGCGCGGCGAGGGTGCGGTGCTCCTCAACAACCTCGGCGAGCGCTTCTTGAGCCGCTACGACCCCGAGCGCATCGAGCGCGCCGGTCGGGACCTCGTGGCTCGGGCGTCGTACACGGAGATAGCCGAAGGGCGAGGAACTCACGCAGGCGGCGTGTGGCTCGACCTGTCCCACCTCCCCCGGGCGAACATCCTGAGCCGACTGCCCCAGGTCCATGAGCTCGTGCTCGAGCTGCAGGGGCTCGACGTGTCCCGCGACCCGATCGAGGTCGCGCCGACGGCGTACTACTCGATGGGCGGTGCCCGGGTCAGGCCGGAGGACAACGGCACCGAGGTGGAGGGGCTGTTCGTCGTCGGCGAGGGCGCCAGCGGCGTGCACGGCGCCAACCGGCTCGGTGGCAACTCCCTCCTGGAGCTGCTCGTCCACGGCCGGACAGCCGGCCGGGCCGCGGTCGAGCACTCGGCACGGCTCACCGCACACCGACGGTCCCTCGGAGCGGTCCGCGATGCCGAGGCCGACGTCGACGGGGTTTACGCCGCCGGTGGGACCCAGAACGTGCAGGCCCTCCTCCGCGAGGTCCGTGACCTGATGACCGAGCACGCGGGCGCCGTCCGAAACGAGTCGGGGCTCCTGGCGGGGCTCGACCGGCTGGACGAGGTGGTCGACCGCGAAGCCGACCTCGGGGTGCACATCGACATCAGCGGCTACCACGCCGTCGCGCACGCCTTCGACCTTCGCTCGGCGGCTCTCGCGGCACGCGCGACCTTGGAGTCTGCGCTCGAGCGGCGGGAGAGCCGAGGCTGCCACCAGCGCTCCGATCACCCGGATCCCGACCCAGAGCTGCGCGTCAACCTGGTGTGGTCACCGACCGAAGGCGTGCGCCGAGAGCCCGTCCAGCCGATCCCGACCGACATCGCCGCGAGGATGCGAGAGGTCCCGGTCGACGCGACGCTGCAGGATTAGCCCTCAGTCCTCGTAGTCCAGGTCCTCGTGGCGGATGCGGTACACCTGGGAGCGGCCGTCGTCGGCGAGGTGCCCGAGCTCGGTCACCCACTCCATGCCGATGCGCTCGGCCGTCGCCTTCGCCCGGGTGTTGTCGGGCTCGATGATCGCGAACACCTCGTCCACGCCGCCTTCGTGGATGGCCCATCGGACCAGGGCGTCGCCCGCCTCGGTCGCGTACCCGTGGCCCCACGCGTCGGGCGCCAGAGCCCAGCCGATCGTGAGGCTCTCGCCCCCCGGAGGCGCGTGCTCGAGGGTCAGCGCGCCCACCACGGCCGAAGTGAAACGTAGGCCGACCGCCCAGTGCCCGACGCAGTCCGAAGAGACGTCCTCGGCACTCCACTCCGCCACCTGCCGGCGCACCACCGCAGGCGTCCTCAGCAGCCGGTCGTCCGGACCGAGCCAGCGACTGACGGTCTGCGGCGTGTAGATCGCCGATGCGGCGTCGGCGTCGGCCGGCAACCACGGACGCAGCTCCAGCCTCGGTGTCTCGATGACACGCGACATCCGGACCACCTCCGTCTCAGGACGTCTACCTCCTCCTCCGACCGAGCGGGAGCGTGCGCCGTGACAGGACCCGACCACCTGTCACGACAAGCCCCACGGCCCGGTCAGGGCTTGCGTCCCCGATCGATGGAGGTGATGACGATGACCGAGGTGCTGCTGACCTGCACGCGCTGCGAGGACGAGATCGCTGTCGACATGGACAGGGCGATCCTCCGCATGGACCACGAGCCCCGAGCCGCTGCCGAGCTTCTGTTCTGCTGCCCGACGTGCCGCCGGCCAGGACTGCGCCACGTGGTCGGCGAGCTGCTGACGTTGCTCCTCCTCGTGGGCGTTCAGCCGCTGCGGCTGAGTGAGCCGACGCTGCCCGCGGCCGATCGGTCCACTGGCCTGTCACCGCTCACGCGGGACGACCTGCTGGCGTGGCACGAGCAGCTCTCGTACGTCCACAACGTCTCCCCCTGGGAGCCCTGACCCGCCTCGGCGTTGTCACGCCCGGGCCTAGCGCCCGGTCGACCTCCCTGTCCGCACAAGTCGCTCATCAGAACAGGACCCACCATGACTCCCACCGCCCGCGCTGCCCGGCGCATCGCCCGCCGACGCCGCCTTCGCGCCGCCGTGCTCCTCGGTTCGCTCACGCTCGGCACCGCGGTCGCGACGCCGACCTCCGCCGACGCCCACAGCGCCGACCGCCGAGCCACGAAGCCGACGATCGTCCTCGTCCACGGAGCCTGGGCCGACGCCTCCAGCTGGAGGCCCGTCGTGCGGCGGCTGCAGGCGGCCGGCTACCCGGTGGTCGCACCCGCCAACCCCTTGCGGTCCCTGGCGTCGGACTCCGCCTACCTCGACGCGCTCCTCGAGACGATCCAGGGGCCGATCGTGCTGGTCGGTCACTCGTACGGCGCCGCGGTCATCACGAACGCCGCGACCGACGACCCCGACGTCCGTGCGCTGGTCTTCGTCGACGGCTCCGTGCCCGCCGAGGGCGAGACGGTGGCCGAGCTCGCCGGTCCCGAGTCCGCACTCTCGGTGGCCGACCCCACCACGATCTTCAACTTCGTGCCGGGGCAGCTGCCCCCGACCGCGGACAGCGACGTCTACCTGAAGAAATCGACCTTCCTGAAGTCGTTCGCGACCGGCCTGACCCGTAAGCGCGCCAAGTCGCTCTGGGCCACCCAGCGACCCGTGACCCTCGGCGCGCTCAACGAGCCGTCTGGCACCCCGGCCTGGGACACGATCCCCAGCTGGTACCTCATCGGCACCCAGGACCTCGTCATCCCGGCCGCCGCGCAGCGCGACATGGCCAAGAAGGCCGGCTCGACGATCGCCCGCTTCAAGAGTGGTCACCTCGGCCTTCTCACCAACCCGACCCCGGTCACCCGGGTCATCACCGCGGCCGTCCGCGCCACCCGCTGACGAGCCTCACACCCACCAGAAGGAGAACCGATGAGCAAGCACTACCTGGAGCCGGAGGCGCAACAGCTCGCCGACGCCACGGCGAACCCGCCGTACTTCTACGAGATGACGCCGGAGGAGGCCCGCAAGGTCCTCGACGACGTGCAGTCCCAGCCCGTAGAGAAGCCGGACGTCGAGGACAAGTGGATCGTCGTACCGGCCGAGGTCGGTGACGTGCGGGTCCGCATCGTCAAGCCCGTTGGCAGCACCGAACCGCTTCCCGCGATCCTGTACATCCACGGCGGCGGCTGGGTCCTCGGCAACGCGCACACGCACGACCGGCTCGTGCGCGATCTGGCCACCGGCGTCAACGCAGCAGTCGTTTTCGTCGAGTACGACCGCGCCCCCGAGGCGCACTACCCGGTCGCGATCGAGCAGGCCTACGCCACCGCGCAGTGGATCACGGCGAACGGTGCTGCGGAGGGCATCGACGCGTCACGGATCGCGGTCGCCGGCGACTCGGTCGGAGGCAACATGAGTGCCGCAGTGGCAATCATGGCCAAGCAGCGCGGTGACGTGACCTTCCGCCACCAGTCGCTCTACTACCCGGTCACCGACGGCGCGCAGGACACCGAGAGCTACGCCGAGTTCGCCGAGGGCCCGTTCCTCCTCGCGAAGTCGATGGCCTGGTTCTGGGACGCCTACCTCCCCGACGAGTCCCGGCGGAGCGAGATCACCGCGTCGCCCCTGCGAGCCACCCTCGAGGAGCTCGCGGGTCTGCCCGAGGCCTTCGTGATCGTGGACGAGAACGACGTGCTCCGCGATGAGGGAGAGGCGTACGCCCGCCGGCTGATCGAGGCCGGGGTGCGCACCACGACCGTCCGCTACAACGCGACGATCCACGACTTCATGATGCTCAACCCGCTGCGGCCCTCGGCCGCCAGCACGGGCGCCATCGAGCAGGCCGTGCACGTCCTTCGCAAGGCCCTCGCGGCCTGACCACCTCCCGTCCCACCTACCAAGGAGTCACCTCCATGTCCGAACAGTCCCCCGTCGTCGTCCTGGTGCACGGCGCCTTCGCCGAGTCCGCCAGCTGGAACGGCGTCATCGAACAGCTCTACGCCCACGGTGTCGAGGCGATCGCGGTCGCCAACCCGCTCCGCGGCGTGCGCAACGACGCGACCTACCTCCGTGACGTGATCGCCGGCCTCGGCCGTCCCGTCCTGCTGGTCGGCCACTCCTACGGCGGCATCATCATCACCGGCGCAGCCGGTGCGGCGAACCCCGCCGTCGTCGGCCTGGTCTACGTGGCGGCGTTCGCGCCCGACGACGGCGAGAGTGCGTTCGAGCTGTCGTCGCGGACGCCCGGGAGCACCTTGGGCGAGGCGCTGACCGCCTACCCGGTGAGCTCGGGCGGCAACGAGCTGGCGATCCGCCTCGACGCCTTCCACGAGCAGTTCTGCGCCGATCTGCCGGTGAAGACCGCGGGCCTGCTGGGCCGCACTCAGCGCCCGGTCACGGAGCAGGCGCTCAAGGACGGCCTGCCGACGGACCAGCCGGGATGGCAGAACGCGCCGAGCTGGTTCGTGATCGGCGGCCAGGACCGCAACATCCCGGCCGCCGAGCTGCGCGACGAGGCCGCACGGGCAGGCGCGGTCGCCGTACGGGAGCTCCCGGAGGCCTCGCACGCCGTCGCTGTCTCGCACCCCGCCGAGGTCGCCGAGGTGATCCTCGAGGCGCTCGCTGCGGTCAAGGCCGCCGACGCCGCCTGACCGCCGATCCACGGGTGGGGCGGCCGCTACGCGCTGGCCGTCCCACCCGTGTTCCATCCGCACCCACCCCGCGTGCCCTGCAGGAGAGACCATGAAGCTCCGTCCCGTCACCCGCACCGTGCCGCTGCACTGGTCGACGCTCCTCGGCGTCGTCTCGCTGGGGTGCTTCTTCGTGCTCGCCGTGACCGGGGTCGTGCTGTTGTTCTTCTACGAGCCTTCGACCGACACCGTCCGGTACGACGGCGGCTACGCCCTGCTCCAGGGCGTCCCGGTGTCGAAGGCGTACGCCAGCACGCTCCACATCTCGTTCGACGTCCCGGGCGGGCTGCTCGTCCGGCAGGCGCACCACTGGGCCGCTCTGGTGCTGCCCGCGTCGCTGATCCTCCAGATGCTGAGCACCTTCTTCACCGGCGGCTTCCGCCGGCCACGACAGTGGAGCTGGGTGCTGCTGGGGCTGACGTTCCTGCTCGCCCTCGCGGGCGGATGGAGTGGCTACGGCCTCCCGGACGACATGCTCGCCGGAACCGGGCTCCGGATCGCGCAAGGCATCCTCGTCGGCATCCCGCTGGTCGGCACCTGGGCGTCGTTCGTGTTGCTCGGCGGTGAGTTCCCCGGGCATCTCGTGGAGCGGATGTACTGGCTGCACGTCGCCGTCGTGCCTGCGCTCCTGGTCCTGGTCCTCGGTGTCCGGTTCCGGCTCGCCCTCCGTCGCCTGCCGGCCCAGTTCCCGGCCCGCGGGCGCACCGAGCGCAACGTCGTCGGGCTGCCGCTCGCGGCGGTCGTCGTTCGCGCCTCCGGTCTCTTCGTGATCACGACCGGGGTGCTGGTGCTGCTCGCCGGGTTGGTCACGATCAACCCGGTGTGGAAGTACGGGCCGTCGTCGACCGCCCACGCCTCGGCCGGGAGCCAGCCCGACTGGTACACCGGCTTCCTCGACGGCGCCCTGCGCCTGGTCCCGTCCGGCTGGGACCTGACCGCGTTCGGCGGCACGCTGCCCCTCGCGGTCCTGGTGCCGCAGGCCGTGGTCGGGGCCTTCCTGACCGTGGTGCTCCTCTGGCCGTTCCTCGAGGCCCGCGCGACCGGTGACCACCGGGAGCACCACCTGCTCGACCGGCCCCGGGACCGACCCACCCGGACGGCGTTCGGAGTCTCGGGGCTCGTGCTCTTCCTGAGCCTCTGGGCCGCCGGCGCCACCGACCTCGTCACGACGCAGTTCAGCATCGCGTTCGAGCACCAGGTGGTCGTGCTGCGGACGCTGCTGGTGCTCGGCCCGCTCGTGGCGTTCCAGCTCACCCGACAGCTCTGCCTCGCGCTCGTCGCGAAGGACCGGGAGGACGCAGAGCACGGGTACGAGACCGGCCGGATCATGCGCGGCGTCGACGGTGGCTACGCCGAGATCCACGCCCCGCTCGACGAAGACCATCGTGCCGTGGTCGCGCACGAGCTCGTCGAGCACGACCGGGTCGCGTGACGGCGATGGAGCTCACGACCTGTCCGGACTGTGGCCAACCTTCTGAGGTGGAGTGGCGCGCCACCCTCGAGAGCACCGACGGCCCGGTCGAGCACGCACGGGTGCACTGCCTCACCGGCCACCGTTTCCTGCTACCGGTCGAGTGGCTGGCGCGGACCGCACCTCCGGTCAGGCCGGGTGCGCCGTCTCGAGTGCAGTCGGAAGCTCGCGACGCGAGTTGATCCGGAGCTTCGCGTAGACCTTCCGCAGGTGCCAGTCGACGGTGTGTGGACTCAGGAAGAGCTCGGCACCGATCTCCGGGTTCGTCAGGCCGCTGGCGGCGAGCACCGCAATCTGCTCCTCCTGCGAGGTGAGCCCGGTCGCCGCGGCGTCCCGGACGCGGGTGCGCTCCCCCGTCGCGGCCAGCTCCAGCCGGGCGCGCTCCGCGAAGCCGGTCAGCCGCATCCGGTCGAACATCTCGTGAGCACGACGTAACTGATCGCGTGCCGCGTCGCGCTGGTCAGCGCTACGTAGCCACTCGCCGTACAGGAGATGGGTGCGGGCGACGTGGATCGCGATGCCCTCGTGGTCGAGGCGGACGAGCGCCTCGCGGAAGAGCTCGTCGGCCGCCTCGTGATCCAGCAGCGCTGCGCAGCGCGCACGGACCCCACGCGCCCAGTCGGTGCCGGCATCGTCGGTCCTTCGGGTGAGGCGATGGAGGGACTCCGCAGCCACCTGCGTCTCGCCGCACCGAACCGCAGCCTCGATGTGCTCGCTCAGCGCCCAGCCCGTGAAGTTGAACCCGTCGTGGTCGATGCCCTCCCTGGCGCCGGCGAGCGCGAGGTCGAAGCGACCGAGGCCGTTGTAGAGGACACCCTTGACGTAGCCGCTGACACCGAGCAGGGAGACCTCGCCGTGCTCGGTAGCACTCCTGCGCGCCTGCTCGAGGATGGGCAGGGTTGCCGCCTCGTCGCCCTGCCACGCCGTCAGCACCAACGACGCGTAGGTCAACGGGGCGTGACCGGTCGCGGCACTGATCGCGAAGCCCTCCTCGATGCGTTGCGCAGCCTTAGCGACGTCGCCGCGGTGGAAGTCGACGCCTGCGGCGAACATCAGGGCGAATGGCAGCGCGCCCAGGGCACCGATCTCGCGAGACAGCCTGACCGCCCGCGCGGAGAGCACGCTCCACGCGCGGAAGTCCCAGAGCTGGTGCGAGTACGCCTCCTGCGCGACCGGAGCCTGGAGCAGCCAGCGCACCATCGCGTCGCGGCTGACAGGCTCCTCGTCGAGGAGCGCCGCGAGCGCCCGGTGCATCACGGGGATGCCCTGGGGCCTCCCGTCGGCGAGGATCGTCGCCAGACCGTCGAGCAGCAGGTCGGAGGCCTCGGACGACGACGGTGGCGCCCCGGACGTCTGGGCGGCGACCGCGGCAGCGCGGGCTCCGTGTGGCCCGTGCACCCGGCCTGCGAAGACGGTCGCACTGATCGCCTCGAGGTAGGTCTCTCGCGCCAGGGGCGACTGCTCGTCGGCGAACTGGGCCGCGGCCGCGAGCAACAAGGGAGCTGCCTCGTTGCTGCGGTTCAGGGCGAACAGCAC
Organism: Nocardioides conyzicola; assembly: GCF_039543825.1. Taxonomy (NCBI): domain Bacteria; kingdom Bacillati; phylum Actinomycetota; class Actinomycetes; order Propionibacteriales; family Nocardioidaceae; genus Nocardioides; species Nocardioides conyzicola. Next base: position 351,441 of record NZ_BAABKM010000004.1, read on the forward strand.
CTGCGCACGGAGCCGCGCCAGTCGGGCCCGGTCCAGGGCGCTGAGCGGGCAGAGGTCGGCGATCGTGGCGAGCCCCGTCGCACGTCCGGGCGCTGCTGCGGAGAGGTACGCCTCGGCGGCGCTCAGCGCGCGGCGTCCTCTCCGGCCCGGGTCGGGCGTGAGGTCCACGGCCCGCTCGAGCAGGGTCGCCTCGGCGACGACGCCGCCGCGTTGCCTGGCCCGGTCCGCCGCTGCCTCGAGAGCGCCGGCGACACCTTCCTCCGGGGCGTCGGCCGCCTGCGCGGCGTGCCACGCACGACGATCCGGCTCCAGCACCGGATCGGTGGACTCGGCCAATGCGCGGTGCGCGGCGCGGCGCTGGTCCGGCGTCGCCTCGCGGTAGACCACCGAGCGGACGAGCGGGTGCCGGAACCGGATCGGCTCGGCGAGCTCGATGAGACCTGCAGCGGCGGCCGGGGCCGGATCCGGTGCTACCCCGAGGATCGCAGCGGCGCGGACCAGGAGGTCGGAGTCGCCGACCGGCTCAGCAGCGGCGAGGAGCAGCAGCGTCCTGGTGTGCTCCGGCAAGGCGTCCAGGCGGCTGGCGTAGTCGTTCTCGACCCGGGTCGACACCGACCGCTGGTCACCCGGATCGCCGCCGTAGGCAAGATCGGTGGCAGTGCGGCCGCGCGACAGCTCCAGCAGGGCGAGCGGGTTGCCCTGGGTCTCGGCCACGAGCCGATCGCGGACTCTCGGGTCCAGACGACCTTCGACGACCGCGTCGAGCAGGGCTCCGGCGGGTCTCCGGTCCAGGCCCTCCAGGCGCAGGACCGGCAGGCCGACGAGCGCGGCGGCGCCCTCGGGGTCGCGGACCGTGAAGACCATCGCCACTGCCTCCGCGAGCAGTCGCCGGGCCACGAACTCCAGGGTCTGCAGCGAGACCTGGTCGAGCCACTGGGCGTCATCGACCAGCACCACGACCGGCCGCGTCTCCGATGCTCTGGTGAGCAGGGTGAGCACGGCCAGCCCCACGAGGAACCGGTCCGGAGGGTCCCCGGTGGCGATCCCGAACGCGACGCGCAGTGCGTCACGTTGGGGAGCAGGCAGACCGTCGACATCGCCAAGGAACGGGCCGCACAGCTGGTGCAGGCTGGCGTAGGCGAGCTCCATGTCGGCCTCGATGCCCTGCGCACGGGCCGTCGTCGTGCCGGACGCGTGTGCGCCGGCGTACGCCAGCAGCACCGACTTCCCGATGCCCGCCTCGCCACGGATCACGCAGACACTCGAGCGGCCGGAGCGCACGGCCGTGAGCAGGTCGTCCAGCACCGTGCATTCACGTTGCCGACCGACCAGGCTGGGCAACGGGGTGGCGTTCACGCGGGCTCCTGGGACGGCTCCCGGAAGACGCTACCGGAGCCGCCGGACGGGCCTGGTGTCAACCAGTCCTCCGCTGCTCGGCGTCCTGCTGGAACGCGTCGCGCGGGCGCTGCACCGTCTGCAGCGATGCGATGTCCCGTCCCAGGAGGAGCCCGCCGAGCCAGCCGATCGAGACCCGCAGCTTGCGCTCCCAGGTGGGTACGGCGAGGACGTGGTAACCACGGTGCACCACCCACGCCGGGAAGCCCTTGATCGTGATCGGACCCGACTGGAAGATGCCGTGCCCGAGGCCGAGCGTCGCGATCGTGCCGAGGCTGCGATGACGGTACGGCCGCGGGCGCCGACCGCGGAGCGTAGCCACGATGTTCCTCGCCAGCAGCTTGCCCTGACGGACGGCGTGCTGGGCGTTGGGCACGGCGTACGCGCCGTGACCTGCCGCCAGGTCAGGGACCGCAGCGTCGTCGCCGGCCGCCCAGGCGTGCTCGACCGGCTCGGCATCGGTGCCGACCCGCAGGTCCGGGCGGACCACGACGAGCCCGCGATGGTCGATGGGCAGGTCGGTGTGCCGCGCCACCACCGGGTTGGCGGCGATGCCGGCGGTCCAGACGACGAGGCCCGACTCGAAGGTCTCGCCCGTCGAGAGCGTGACGAGGCCGCCGACCGCGGAGGTGACGGTGGTGCCGAGGTGCACCCGCGCACCGCGTCGCTCGAGGTGGCGCCGAACCCACGCCCTGGCGGGAGGGGTCACCTCGGGCAGCAGGTGGTCGCTCGCGTCGACGAGGTGGAAGTCGACCTCGTCACGGGACAGGCCCGGGTGGTAGCGAGTCAGGGCGTGCGCCAGGCTCAGCAGCTCACCGAACCCCTCGACCCCCGCGAAGCCGCCGCCGACGAAGGTGACGGTCAGGCGCCGCTGCCGCTCGGGTCCGGCGGGCAGGCTCGCCGCCTCGTCGAACGACGTGAGCACGGCGTCCCGGATCGCCACGGCCTCCTCGATGCGCTTCATCCCGATCGCCCCTGCTGCGACGCCGGGCACCGGGAAGACCCGGGTGACCGCACCAGCGGTCACGACGACCTCGTCGTACTCGAGCGTGGCGTCCGACCCGTCGGCGAGCATGAGGTGCACGACGCGGTTCGCGTGGTCGATGGCCGTGGCGCGACCGCTGACGACCAGCGTCCGTCGCAGGTGACGGCGCAGCGGCACGATCGCGTGGCGCGCCTCGATCGAGCCGGCCACGACCTCGGGCAGGAACGGCTGGTAGGTCATGTACGGCGCCGGGTCGATCACCGTGATCGACGCCTCCCCTCGCCGCAGCCGCTTCTCCAGCCCCCAAGCCGTGTAGAACCCGGCGTACCCGCCGCCGACGATCACGATCCTCTTCATGCCCAGCTCCTCGATCTCGTGGGAAGGGTGAGGTCCGCCGCCACGGCAGCGGTCACGGTGACCGCCACCAGGCAGACCCCGACGGCCAGGCCGAGCTGTCCGGCCCCGGCGACGACGAGGCCCAGCAGGAGCAGGGCGACGACGGTTGCGGGGCGCAGGCGCGCCGACCCGTCCGGGACACGCAGGAGCTCGACCATCACGACGACGACCGCCACCGGCAGCGCGACCGCTGCCACCGCACTCTGGACTCCCAGGTGGCGGGTGTGCCCGGCGCTCGCGGCGACCGCGACCTCCAGGCCCGCGCCGAGCGCCGCCAGGGCGGCGAACGGCAGGTAGTGCCCGTAGCCCCACACGAACGACCAGTGCCGACGGACCTCCAGCCCGGCACCGGCCGGCACGGCGAAGTACAGCCACCACAGGGCCGCGACGATCACCAGGCTCGACGCCGACACAGCCACCAGGCTGGTCGGTGCGGTGTCCTCGACGACGGCGACGACGGCGCTGGTCCCGGCGAAGATGCTCTCGCCGAGCAGGATGATCGTGAAGAGCGAGTAGCGCTCGGCGATGTGGTGCGGGTGCCAGCTGGTCGGCCCGGACCGCTCCGCCCACACGGGCACCAGCAGCTCGAGCACGACCAGCACCAGGAACGTCGCGATCGCCGCGTGGTCGCCGAAAGCCAGTCGGCTGAGCCAGAGCGCCTCGAGCACGGCGACGCCGACGGCGTAGCGGAGGGACGTGCCGCGACTCGAGGGGTGCTGGACGGCCGCTCGTAGCCACAGGCTCAGCAGTCCGATCCGCATGATCAGGTAGCCGACGGTGACGGCCTTGTAGTCACCGTCGAATGCGCTGCCCGTACCGGCCGCGAGGACCAGCACCCCGCCCATCTGGGCGAACACCACCAGCCGGTAGCTCACGTCGTCGGTGTCGTACGCCGAGGCGAACCAGGTGAAGTTCATCCACGCCCACCAGATGGCGAAGAACACCATGAGGAACGGCGCGACGGCCGACGGTGCGTCACCGTCGACCGTCGCCTGGGCGAGCCGGGCAGCGAGCTGCGCGACGGCCACGACGAACGTGAGGTCGAAGAGCAGCTCGAGCGGAGTCGCCGTCCGGTTGGCCTCGTCGGCCGACCGGGCGCACATCACGCGTCGTACTGCTCTCGTGGCCATGATCAGCGGGCGTTCGCCGCGACCCAGTCGGCGTACGTCGTGGTGCCGAGCTGGGCGCCGGGACCGGGCACGAGGCTCTCGTCCGTGAGCTCGGTGCCGAAGTACGTCGCGTGGGGGTCCGACACGACCTCGCGGGGATCGCCCACCCGCTTCAAGCCGGCGGCGATGAACTCGTCCATCCGTACCGGCTCGGGTCCCCCGGTCTCGATGACGCCGTTGACCGGATCGCCGACCGCCGTACGCGCCACCGCGGTCGCCACGTCGTCGGACGCGATCGGCTGGTAGTGCACCGGTGGGAGGTGGACCTTGCCGTCGACGGTCGCTCCGTCCGCGATCGACTTGCCGAACTCGAAGAACTGCGTGGCGCGCACGATGCAGTACTCGAGGCCCGAGTCCGCGATCAGCTTCTCCTGCGCCACCTTGGCACGCAGGTAGCCACTGTCCGGCAGGCGGTCACAGCCGACCACCGACAGCGCGACGTAGTGCCCCACGCCCGCCTTCTTCGCGGCTGCGATGAGGTTGGTCGTGGCGGTCGTGAAGAAGCTCATCACGTCGTCGTCGGCGAACGACGGCGAGTTCGAGACATCGATGATGACGCCCGCACCGGCCACCGCGTCGTCGACGCCCTCGTTGGTGATCGTGTTGCAACCGGTCTGGGGCGAAGCCGGTGCGGCGTCGTGTCCGTGGGCATTGAGCTTCTCGACGACCTTGGAGCCGATCAGGCCCGTTCCGCCGATGACGACGACCTTCATGGGTGACACCTCTCTGGGTTGGAGACTGCTGTCTCTCCGACCGGCGAGGGGGTCTCGCTGTGACAAGTCGGGAGAGCAGGTTCGGCGGGCCAGGGTGACGAGCGGGTCCAGTCGCTCTCTGCTTCCGGCATGGCGATCGCCGATCGCCCCGGTGAAACCCGGTGAGTCCCGTCCTTACCTGCGACTCGACCCTCGCTCCGCCACCCAGCCGACCGGACGGCCGTGGTTGCTGTGACGACGTCACACGGCGGCTGCGTGCTCGGTCGAGCGATGCGTCAACGGCGTACGGAGAGGAAGTCAGCATGCGCGTCGTCGTGGTGGGCGGGACCGGGCTGATCGGGTCCCGCGTCGTGAACCGGCTCAGGGACCACGGGGCCGAGGTCGCCGTGGGCTCGCTCAGGACCGGGATCGATGCCTACAGCGGGCAGGGGCTTGCCGAGCTGTTCGTCGGCGCCGAGGTCGTGGTCGACGCGACCAGCATGAACAGGCCGGCGTACGACTACGAGCAGTCCCACGACTTCTTCGAGACCTGTACGCGCAACATCCTCTTCGCCGAGCAGGCGGCCGGGATCCAGCATCACGTCGGGGTCTCGTTGATCGGCGCGCACGGCATCGACAGCGAGTTCTTCCGTGGCAAGAGCGCACAGGAGCGGCTGCTCGATGCTGCGCCCACTCCGCACACGCTGCTGCGGACCACGATGCTGCACGAGTTCGTGCCGCGGTTGATCGACCACGTCGCGACCACGCATCTCGTGCGCCTGCCGCCGCTACGGGTCCAGCCGGTATCAGCCGACGAGGTCGCGGCAGAGATCGTCCACCTCGCTCTCGGCGCGCCACTGAACGGCGCCTTCGAGCTCGCCGGCCCCACGGTCCACTTCCTCGACGCGCTGGCACGCCAAGTGCTCCAGGCGGCCGGGGACCCGCGACCGGTCACGCCGGACCACGACGCCTTCTACCTGGGCGCCCGGTTCGAGCCAGGCTCCGAGGTGCTGCTGCCCAGCTGGCGTACGACGACGACCACCTTCGAGGACTGGCGGACGGAGCACTTCCGGCCGCGAGTCGACACACCTGCCTGACAACCCACGAACGGAGCGAAGCCATGCACCCAGCACTCACGCCCGGCGGCGTGTTCCCCGACTACGAGCTGTCCGACCACACGGGTGCCCCCCGACGGTTGAGCGAGATCCAGGGCGGCGATCCGATGATCCTGACGCTGGCTCGAGGCGCGTACTGCCCCAAGGAGCACCAGCAGCACTTGGACCTGGCAGCCTTCTACTCGAAGATCGCGGTCGCGTACACGAGGGTCGCCACCATCACCCCTGACAAGCCTCGCGGCACCCAGGAGTTCCACGACGCGGTCGGCGCCCAGTGGCCGTTCCTCTCGGACCCGCACCGGACCGTGCAGAAGGACCTCGGGATCCAGGAGTACACCGACATGGCGGACGACCCGATGATCCCCCACACCCTCGTGCTGAAGCCCGGCCTCATCGTCCACTCCGTCTACAACGGCTATTGGTTCTGGGGTCGCCCGTCGACGACCGACCTCTGGCACGACCTGCGCGATGTCACCCGGGAGATCCGCCCGGACTGGGACCTGACCACACCCGGCCTGCGTGAGCAGTGGGAGGCCGGCGACCGCCGGTCCTTCTACGGCTGGGGCAGCTGACACGGCGACGATCGAACCCCGTCGGCGTGACCCGGGGGCTCGTCGGGGTCGCGGCGTGTCGATGACGGCGCGTTCCCTTCGGCGACCTGCTGGGACCGCGGAACCGGAGAGGAGGAGGACGTCATGTGGGACATCCCGGAGAGCGCTCAGACTCACCTGTCACACGATCTCGCGTGCACAGCCTGTGGCCACGCACTGCACAGCTACCTGCCGTGCAGCGCCACCTGCGATTGCACACCCGCACCCATGCCGGGAACCATCGCACTCGCGGCATGAGCCCCGCATCCGCCAAGCCGGGGAGCAGAAACCGGGGCCGGTAGGCACTGCCTACCGGCCCCGTGAACGACGTCGATGATCGAGAACTTGTTCCCGTCTGCGTCGCGCTTGCTCTGAGCGGCTGGCGGGAGCTGCGGGAGAAGCTCCTACGACCGGTCTTGAGGAGCGACGTACTCGAACGTAGGCCCGGCGGTGAGTCCATCGCCCACCGGCATCTGCAGCAGGGCCTGCGCTTGAGCCCTCAGTCCGAACATCGCACCCGTCGCTGGGCCGAGCGTCGAGGGTTCCCCGTTGAAGGTCTGCTCCAGCATCCACAGCAGGGTGCAGTAGGCGTCGTTGAACCGCTGTTGGGCCTGCCGCACCTCTTCGGGTGACCCCGGGTCCCCGATCCGCTGGTTGGGACGCATCGGGTGCACGGCCTGCCAGTCCACGTCCACCGGCTTGCCGGTCGGTCCGGACTCGCGGGTGTCACCGGCCTGGTACTGACGGCCGAGCTTGAGCTCCTCGAAGCGGTAGTAGTGCGCGACCTCGTTGCGGTCGGCGTGAAACATCTGGTGGTCCCCATCCCAGACCTCGGTGTGGGAAGTCCCCTCGCCCTGCTCGACGATCTCGCGGAGAGCCTCGATCGCTGTGTCGAGGTCGGTGACGGCAACGACCTTGCCCGATCCTCCGTAGGGATAGGTCGATCCGACCTGTCGCGAGGGGTCGCCGGTGAACAGCTTCTCCTCACCCAGGGCGTCGCACAGGTAGCGCAGACCCGCTTCGATCGCGCTGTAGAACTGCCCGATCGTCTCGTACCTATCCGCCTCTCGTGCGGCTCGCGGTGGTGATGGATGCTCGATTCGCAGGAACCCCTCGAGGGCCTCTGGTCCGAACGGCTGCAGCTCCACCGTGAGCGCGGGGGCGCCGTGCGGGAGCGTCCGCGGGTATCCGGGCAGGAGGTGCGGCGCGTCGAGGACAGGGCTACCGCCGATCGCGTTGAGAAGGTTCGCGGCCAACGTGAGGTGCAGCATCTCCTCCACGAACACGCTCTGCACCACCTCGACCGCTTGCGGGTTGCGTGCGGGGTCGAGCGAGTACAGGGCGCACAGGTACGGCGGCAGGGTGGCGTGCTCGAGCTCGATCGCCCACTGCAGGTGAGTACGTAGGTCATCGCGGGAAACGATCAGACGTTCGTCCGCGAACTCCCTGGTGTCGTTAGAGGTGGTCTCGTCCATGGCGGCCCCGATCCGTAGTCAACATCTGTCACGCTGCTGACCCGAACAACTGCGGAAGTGTGACAACCGGCGACGTCGGCATCTTCGCCCAAGCCAGGTTCGTGATCCACGATCCCTGCCCTCCGGTCGTTTCCAGCCTCCCGAGCAAAACGGCACGCACCCTACGGAGCTCGGCCCCGAGAGCCGCCAGTCGTAGATCGTGCGCACCGGCTTGTCGAGGTACTCGGCCAGCTCGTCGATGCTGACCATCGGCTCATGGTCGGCAGCCCTGAGCATCGACGGTGACGACGTCGCCACGTGTCCCGGTGGCATTGACTCGCTGCCGTTTCCCGGGTGATCTTGGGCCTGGCGGCGCGGCCTACTGATCGGTCCGGCTGTCTTCCCCTGCTTCGCGCTGCACGTTCTCGATGAGCCACGTCGCTATCACGGCCGTGACCGAACTGACAACGGCGATGCCGACGATCATGAGCGCAACCGCGACGAATCGACCTTGAGTGGTGACCGGGTAGGTGTCGCCGTAGCCCACCGTGAACACGGTCGACACTGCCCACCACAGAGCGTCACCAGCGGTCGTGATGTTCGCGCCCGGCGCGTCGCGTTCTGCGTCGAGCGCCGCGAGCGCGCCGAGGCCCACGGACATCAGCGCGACCCCAGCGACGTAGATGGACACCCGGCCAGCGAGCCCACCAACCGCTGACCGGTTCAGAATCCTGGCGAACGCGAGTAGCCGCAGCAGCCGCAACGGGCGCAGCATCGGCGCGGAGATCAGGACGACGTCGTACCAGTGGTGCAGCGCGTAGTGGCCGCGCCGGTCGGCGAGGTAGAGCCGGATGACGAAGTCGATGGCGAACGCGACCCAGATCGCCCGCGATCCGATGATGAGGCTGGTCTTGAGGTCGGGCTCCAGCCGAGGGTCGAGCACGGGCCACGCGTAGGCGACGAGGAACGCGGTCGCCAGCAGCAGCAGCAGCGGCACCTCGCTCTGCTTCTCCCAGCGTTCCACGCGGCTCATCGTCTGGGGCACGTCCAGCACGCTACGGGACTAGCCGCCACCTGCACTTCCGCTCGCTGTCGGCGCTCCGCTCTAACGTCATCGTCATGGCCTCCCGCAGCAACGTCACCCGGGGCATCCAGATCGCTCAGCTCGACGGACGCGCCCGCTACCACCTCAACAACAAGTCGACCCACGCCGACACCATGGCCGCGCTGCGCGACGTCAGCGCGGCGCCCGACGTCATCAAGCAAGCGGCGGACTCGGCACGGGCGGCCTACCTCGCTGACCCAGCGTTCAAGTTTTCAAGATGGCGATGTAGCGCGACTGCTCGACGAGTTGCTGTAAGCGCTGACGCGCGCACAGGCGAGTGGGCCAGCCGCCCGCACGGGATATTCGTCAGAACTGTCTAGATGTAGGCGTCCAGCCCAGAATCTATGACCTCGGCAGTGACCTTGACGGTGCGCAAACAGCGCTCGACGTAGGGACGGCTGATCGCGCTCGCCTTAGTCGTGCCGGGTGGCACATCTCCAGCGTGAGCGATCTGATTGCGACGCTCTACAAAGCCATCGAGTTGCTTCTTCGCGTCGTCCGCCGAGGCCGACTTGAGTCGGCTTGCGACTTGCGTCCAGTCAGGCGTAAATCCCAAGAAGCGGCGGAGATGCGATTCGATGGCACTGCTGCGCTGGAATGTTGTGCGGGCGTATTGGAGGGAGGCCAGACGTGCAAGTTCACCGGGCGGGTCGGCCGCCCCGACTGCATGCAGCAGACCCTTGGAGTCGACGAGGGTGTGCGCCTCGTTACCTAGGCGCCCCTGCTTGACCAACGGCGGAATGGCTTCGATGAAGACGTCCATAACGAAGGCGTCAAGGGCGGCCACCCCCAACACGACCGCCCCCCGAAGAACGTCAGCCGCCTGCTGCTGGGGCCGACCCCGGCCCCCGCCATGGAGGGTGCCGTGCGCGTCGATCAACCTCTGAACTCGCGACAACGCGCGTTCTAGCCCCGTGAGTGCTTGCACGGTCGGCAGCGTAGACGTCTATGGCCTGTCGTGGACCCCCTGCTGCACCGCCACCCGACTGTGCGAACGGCATTGCGCCCTCACCCGAAGATCAAGGTGGTGTCAATCGGTCGGGGGGTTCGATTTCTCGCCTACGGTTGATGCGAGTCGCCTTGACGGTGATCCAACGCGCGACTGCTGTCAAGAGTGCTGTCACCGGGCTCAGAAGGCGGGTGTGGGGCCGCCTGAATTCCTTCGGAACGGCCCCTCACCTGCATGTCCTTCGGTCGGGCTGACAGGATTTGAACCTGCGACCCCTTGACCCCCAGTCAAGTGCGCTACCAAGCTGCGCTACAGCCCGAACGGTCGCCGCCTCGTGAGCGGCGAACCGGCGTGAACACTACCGCAGCCCGGGCGTTCGGCCGACATCGGGTGGCTCGCGCGGTAGGCGCCCAGCTGATCACCAGTGCCCAGATCGAGAACGGCACGATCCAAGCAGTCGACCTGAGCCCGGCGGTCACGAACAAGCTCAACGAGGCCGGCCGGACGGGTCGTGTGCCTGAGCACGGTCCAGGGACCGGCCTCAGGCACACGACCCAGGCTCAGCCCATCGACTTCTGGCCGTCGATGGTCTCGCGGATGATGTCCGCGTGACCGGCGTGCTGGGCCGTCTCCGCGACGATGTGGAGGAACACCCGCCGCGCCGACCAGGCGCCGCCGGGCTCGAACCACGGCGCCACCGGGAGCGGCTGGCGCAGGTCCAGGTCGAGGTCCGGGTTGCCGAGGAGGGCATCGGTCGCCTCGGCGACCTCGTCGTACGCCGTGAGCAGGCCCGCCAACGTCTCCCCCTCGGTCATCCGGAAGCCGTTCTGGTGCTCGAGGACGAAGGCCGGCGGGTTCGACCAGTCGATGGTCGCCCAGTCGACGTCGGGCTGCGAGGCGGCGCCCTCGACGACGAAGTCGGCCCAGTTCTTCTCGACGGCGGTCACGTGCTTAACCAGGCCGCCGAGGCAGAGCGCGCTCGCGGTGGGCGTGGTGGCGGCCTGCTCGTCGGAGAGGCCCTGGACCGTGTAGCGGAACAGGTCACGGTGCTTGTGGAGGAGGTCGAGGATGTCGTCGCGTTCGGTGGTCATGCCACGACTCTAGAAACCACTCAGGTCAGGTTCTGTCCTCAATCCGAACGAACTTGGGCCGAGCTCGCCGACACCTTCAGCGACGACGTGTCGACGGCGACGAACGCCGACGCAGGGATGCCCTTGAGCTCCTCGATCAGCCGCGCCGGCCAGTGCGCGTTCTGCTCCCCCTGGAAGAACCAGGGCGACCCGTTGTCGGCCAGCACGAGCCCGTAGGTCTTCATCGCCTTGACCACCGTGACGGCGTTGCGTGAGAGCCCGCGGGTCGAGTAGCCCGCCTTCAGCCGGAAGCGCGCCCCCATCGGCGGGTAGGCCAGGCTGGACCGGGAGCCGGCGTCGTGCCGCGCGGGCCACAGGTGGTGCTTGCTGGTGACGTCGGTCGTGAACCGGATCGCGTGGTCCACCCGCCCGGCCTTCACCTCGGACCAGCGCAGCAGGCCCGGCAGGATCGGCAGCCCCGCGGCGTCGGCCGAGGTCCAGCCGTCCCGGCGCAGCCTGTTGGACGTCAGTGACCAGACAGCCCCGGAGCCGGCCGTCCACCGTCCCCGGCGCACCTGCGTGTACCAGGTCTCGTAGAGCTTGCACCTGCCGCGGTCCACGACGACGGTGTGCATGTCGCCGCCGGACCCACGGCCGCCCTCGACCTTGGTGTCCGCGCCCAGCGGGTAGCCGACGCGGTCGCTCTCGTCCGCGTAGTCGAAGCGGACCTTCACACGCTTGTGGGACGGCTTCACCACGGTGATCGGGATGCCGTAGTCGGGTCCGTCGCCGTACGACGGCCCGAAGTCGGGGTGCAGGTCGCGGTCGGTCGACATGTGCGAGAGCCACCGCCGGCTGCGGGCGTGCACGGGCAGGCCACTGACGTCCGCGTGCCACCAGTTGTCCGCCGGGAACACCGAGCAGCCACCCACCGCACGCTCGGCCGCCGGCCGTTGGGCGTACGCCGTACCGCTCGTCGCCCCGGTGATCGACACCGCCAGGGCGAGGGTCAACGTCAGCGTCACGAGTCTGCGCACGACGCTGACGCTAACCCGATCTCAGCGCTTGCGCTTCTCGCGCGGCCGCTGCTGCAGCACGATCGGGGTGCCGGCGAAGCCGAACTCCTCGCGCAGGCGACGCTCGATGAACCGCTCGTACCCGGCGTCGAGCTTGCCGCTCGTGAAGAGGACGAAGGTCGGCGGTGCCGTCGAGGCCTGGGTGCCGAAGAGGACCTTGGGCTGCTTGCCGCTGCGCACCGGGTGCGGGTGCTCGGCCACGAGGCGGCCCAGGAAGCCGTTGAGGGTGCCGGTGGAGATCCGGGTCTCCCAGCCGGCGATGGCCTTCTGCAGCGCCGGCACCAGCCGGTCCACGTGCCAGCCGGTCCGGGCCGTGAAGTTGATCCGCGGCGCCCACTGCACCTGCACGAGCTCGCGCTCGATCTCGCGCTCCAGGTAGTAGCGGCGCTCCTCGTCGACGAGGTCCCACTTGTTGAACGCGATGACCAGGGCCCGGCCCGCCTCGCGGACCGTCTGGAGGATGCGGACGTCCTGCTCGGAGATCGGCTCCTCGGCGTCGAGCACGAGGACGGCGACCTCGGCCCGGTCGATCGCGGTCGAGGTGCGCAGCGACGCGTAGTACTCGTGGCCGGACGCCTCCTTGACCCGCTTGCGCAGACCGGCGGTGTCGATGAAGCGCCAGACCTCGCCCCCGAGCTCGATCAGCTCGTCCACGGGGTCGACGGTGGTGCCGGCGACGTTGTCGACGACCACCCGGTCCTCACCGGCCAGCATGTTGAGCAGGGAGGACTTGCCGACGTTGGGCTTGCCGACGATCGCGATGCGGCGCGGCCCGCCGTACTCGCCGATCCGCTCGGGCGGCGGCTCGGGCAGCGCGGCGAGGATCGCGTCGAGCATGTCGCCCGAGCCGCGACCGTGCAGCGCGGACACTGGGAAGGGCTCGCCGAGCCCGAGGTTCCACAGGCCGTAGGTCTCGGCCTCGGTGCGCTGGTCGTCGACCTTGTTGGCGGCGAGGACCACCGGCTTGCCGGACGCGCGGAGGATCTTGACGACCGCTTCGTCGTGGTCGGTGATCCCGACGGTGGCGTCGACGACGAAGAGCACGGCGTCGGCCAGGCGTACGGCGATCTCCGCCTGCGCCCGGATCGAGCCGGCGAGGCCCTTCGCGTCCGGGTCCCAGCCGCCGGTGTCGACGACGGTGAAGGCGCGTCCGCTCCAGTTGGCGTCGTACGAGACCCGGTCCCGGGTGACGCCCGGGACGTCCTCGACGACCGCCTCGCGCCGCCCGATGATCCGGTTGACGAGGGTGGACTTGCCGACGTTGGGGCGACCGACGACGGCGAGGATCGGGACGGGCCCGTTGTCCTCGGCCGCACCCTCCACGGAATCCTGGGGGGCGGCAGGGTCGTGCTCGGTCATGATGCTCCTTGCTCGGTGACCCCGGTGTCGGGGTCGGTGTCGACGTCAGTAGGCGGCAGCGGACCCGGGAGCTCCCGGCCGGTCGACGCGCGCGCCCGGTCCAATTGGACCAGCATGTGCTCCCGTAGCAACAACGACGACTTCTCGACTTGTTCCCGGGAGCGGGGCCACGGCGTGGCGTCGACCTCGTAGGGCTCGCCGAACACCATGTCGATGACCCCACCGCCCTTCGGCAGCGAGCCGCTGGTGCCGCCGGGCTCCCGGCTGCCGAACATGGTCACGGGTACGACGGGCGCTCCCGACACGAGGGCCAGGTAGGCCGCCCCCCGGTGGAACCGCTCGAGGTCGCCGGCGCCGCGGCTGCCCTCGGGGTAGATCCCGACGGTGCGCCCCTGACGCAGGGCGCGCACGCAGATCTTCACCGCACGGGGGTCGGGGTGGAACCGGTCCAGCGGGACCTGGCCCGAGCGCCAGAGGAACCAGCCCAGCAACCCGCGGAACATCTCCATCTTGGTCAGCACGTGCACCGGCCGCGGCGCGAAGATCGCCAGCAGCGGCCCGTCGATGACGCCGACGTGGTTGGAGGCGAAGATCACGGGACCGGTGGTCGGCACCGCGGCAGCGCCGTGCACCCGGACGTCGTACCGGCGCTGCAGCAACCACCGCGCGACCGGACGGAGCGGGTAGAGCAGGTAGCGGGGGGAGCTCCTGACGCGGTCGCTGCGGGGCCGTTCGAGGTGGGGGTCGGTCACCGGCTCGCCCCCACGTCCTCGACGAGCGCGACGACCAGGCCGATGACCTCGTCGAGCGTGTACGGCGTCGTGTCGATGTGCACGGCGCCGTCGGCCATGGTGAGGGGGGCCGTCGCCCGGCCGGAGTCGATCTTGTCGCGGGCGAGCAGCGACTCCTGGGTGGCCGCGAGGTCGGCGCCACCCTCCTCGGCGGCACGGCGGGCGGCCCGGGCGGCCGGGTCGGCGCTGATGTAGAGCTTGACGGGCGCCTCGGGCCAGACGACCGAGCCGATGTCGCGGCCCTCGACGACGATGCCGCCGCGGGCGGTCTCGTCCACGATCACGGAGCGCTGGAGCTCGAGCAGCCGCGCGCGCACCTCGGGGACCGCGCTGACCGGGGAGACCGCGGCGTTGACCTCGTCGCTGCGGATCGCGACGGCCACGTCCTCACCGTCGACGGTGATCGTCGGCGCGAGGGGGTCGGTGCCGGACACGATCGCGGGCTCGGCACAGCGCGCGGCCACCGCCGCCGGGTCGTGGATGTCGACCCCGGCACGCAGCAACCACCAGGTCATCGCGCGGAACATCGCGCCGGTGTCGAGGTAGCGCAGCCCGAGCCGGTCGGCCACCCCGCGCGACGTGCTCGACTTGCCCGAGCCGGAGGTGCCGTCGACGGCGACGACGAGGCCGGGGGCGAGCGCGTGCGCAGAGCTGTTCACGGGGCCGCAGCCTACCGGTGCGTCAGCCCTCCACGGGATTCGAGCGACCCGCGGAGGCTTCGTCGGGGACCGCCCGCACCCGCGTCAGGTCGCGGCGCAGGGCCGCGGCACCGTGCAGGTAGACGTGGGTGATGTCGGATCGCGGCAGGTCGGTCTCGACGTGCGCCATCATCCGCACCACCCGCGGCATCGAGCCGGCGATCTCGAGCTCGCGCGCGCAGATCAGCGGCACCTCCCCGAACCCCAGGCGCCGGGCGGCGTACGCCGGGAACTCTGAGACCAGGTCGGACGTCGCGGTGAAGATCACCGAGATGAAGTCGTCGACCTCGAGCCCGTTGGACTCCATGACGTCGACGACCATCTCGGCGACGCGCTCCAGCATGTGGTCGCGCACGTCGTCGTCGAGCTGGGTCGCTCCTCGCACTGCCCTGACTGCCACGGGGCAAGGCTATCGGGGACGGGTACGGCGGGTCCGACGACGGTGTCCGACGAGACGCACCCGGTCAGGGTCGCGCCGGCCGGTAGTGCCTGACGTCGACCTGGGTGAGCTTCCGGGCCGGCTTGCGATCACCGGCGAGGACGTCGTCGTAGCGCCGGTCACCCTGGAGGTAGCGGGCGAAGAACGCGTTGATGTAGATCGACGCGACGCGCTGCTCCGCGCGGTAGCCAAGAGTCTTCTGGAGCTCGGAGTCGTCGAAACCGTCGTAGCAGCGCCCGGGGCGGCCGACCGGGTGCGCGGCGTCGTCCTCGCCGCCCGGCAGCCCGCTGTGCGCCGACCACCGCGAGTTGAGGTTGTTGTGGTTGGCGCCGTGCACGGTGATCGCGATGTTCACCGGGTCGCCGCCGCGCTGCGCGAGCTGGTTGTAGGAGTCGTCGCCGGTGGCGTCGCAGCCGCCGATCCACGTCATCACCGGGATGCGGGACACCTTGACCCGGCGGGCGCGCTTGTCCATGAACGGCGGTCCGGCAGCTGCCAGGCCGAAGACCGCGGTGAACCGGACGCCGTCCGGGACCAGGTCGCGGTGCTTGTCCGCCGCCGCCCACATCACGCCGCGGCCGCCGCGGGAGTGACCCAGGAGTCCGACGTCCTGCAGGTCGATCGCGCGCCGGAAGCCGGGGGCGGCCGGGCGGCCGGTGCGCGCGTCCGTGAACGCGCCGGCCAACGGGCCGGTGCCGCGCTCGACGAGCGCGCGCCACATCCGCAGGTGCTGGTAGACCAGCGCGGCACGGGCCCGGTCGGCGATCTCACCCAGCTCCCCGGCGTTGACGCCGTTGGCGCTGATCGAGACCACGACCATGCCGCGGGCCGCCAGCGTCCGTCCGAGGTAGTCGTAGCCGCGCTCGCTGTGGATGCCCTCCAGCCGACCCCGGCAGGGCCAGTCGCCGGTCGTCCTGCCGGTGGCGTCGTCGGCGCAGCTCCAGAAGAGGCCGTGCGCCATCACCACCATGGGCAGCCGCCGCCCGGCGCTGTGCGCGGGGGCGTAGACGCGGCCGATCAGCTCGAGGGGGGCCAGGCTCTTCGTCGGCATCCCGTGCTTGTCGAACCCGTGGAACTTGGCGACGTGGTAGGCGCTGTCCCCGAGGTCGTAGTCGAAGACGCGGACCTGCTGTCCGCGGGACCGGTCCGGCGCCGCGGCACCGGTCGGCGGTGGAGCGGCGGCCAGGAGTCCGAGGATGAGCGCGACGGCGAGCAGCATTCTTCTCATGCGCCGATCCTGGTCGGGGATTGTCAGGAACTCGTCAGCGCGACGTCAGGTTCCGGGCAGGGCTGTCACGGGAGGGCTATCCGCGCCGTCGTCCCGGCACCGACCTCGCTGTCGAGGGTGATGAGCCCGCCGTGCGCCTCGACGATCTGGCGCACGATCGCCAGCCCCAGACCACTGCCACCCGTCGTCCGGCTGCGCGCGGCGTCGGCTCTCCGGAACCGGTCGAACACGTGGGGCAGCTCCTCGGCCGGGATGCCCGCGCCCGTGTCGGCGACCTCGATGACGCCGGTCCGTCCCCGCAGGGTGACCACGCCGCCGGGTGGGGTGTGCCGGACCGCGTTCGCCACCAGGTTGCCCACCGCCTGCCGCATCCGCACGGGGTCGGCGCGCACGGTCGCGTCCGGCTCCGCCTCCACGCGTACGGCGACGCTCGCCGACCCGGCCGCGCCCCGGAAGCCGTCCGCCACCTGCTCGAGGAACGCGACGAGGCCGATGTCGACCGGCTCGAGGCGCAGCTCCCCCGCGTCGCCGAGGCTGAGGTCGTGCAGGTCGTCGACCAGCCGCTGCAGGTGCAGCGTCTCCTCGTGCAGGCTCGCCACCAGCCGCTCGTCGGGCTCGGCCAGGCCGTCCTGCACCGCCTCGAGCCAGCCGCGGACGTTGGCCAGCGGGGTGCGCAGCTCGTGCGAGACGTCGCTGACCATCCGGCGGCGGGCCTCCTCGAGCTGTTGCCGGCGGTCGGCCATCTGGTTGAACGCGCGGGCGACCTCACCGATCTCGTCGCTGCGCCGGTGCGGCACCCGTGCGTCCAGGTCGCCGTCGCCGGCCCGGTGGGCGGCCACCGCCATCCGACGCAGCGGTCGGACCAGGCTGCCGCCGAACACCAGGCAGAGGGCCAGCACCACCAGCACCACCCCGCCGGCCAGCACCACGATGCGCTGCTGGCTGTCGCGGGAGAAGTCCCAGAAGACCTCGGCCGACCCGGCCTCCCCACTGACGAACAGCAGCGCGGGCGCCGCCACGCGTCCGTCGTACCAGCTGCGGCGCGCCTGCTCGGCGCAGGCGGCCACCGCGCCGTGGCGGCGCGCCTGGGTGACGATCACGCCGAAGGTGTCGGTCACGCCACTCGACGGCCGCAGCCCCGCGCGCCCGAGGCACCGGTCGACCTGGTCGACGAGCGCGAGCCACTTCCGGGACCGGTCCGTGGCCGCGATGCCCGCCGTCTGCGCGTCCGTCGGCCCGGGCGCGTGGGGCACGACCCGGTCGTCCATCGGCGCCGAGGGGTCGACCACCCAGCGACGACAGCTCCCGGCGCCGCAGGCCACCGGACCGGTCTCGGCCGGCGCCGGTTCGATCACGGCGTCGGCACCGGCCAGCAGGACCGGATCCACGGCCAGGGGGTCGAGGGTCGCCCGCGCCTGCGCGGGCGAGCGCCGGTCCTGCTCTCCCGCGGAGTCGACGAGCACGCGTCCCGACCCGTCGGTGACCGTCACCTGCCGGTCCGCCTCGCGAGCCAGCGTGCGGACCAGGCTGCGCGCACCCGACCAGTCGCGATGGGTGGCGGCGTAGCCGACCAGCTCGTCGTAGATCCGTGCCTCGGCGTGGAGCGAGCTCTGCTGGGCGTCGCGCACGGCGACGGTCGTGGCCCGCACGGTCGCCCAGGTGGCCGCGGCGACGGCGACCAGCGCGATCAGTCCGCCGACCGCGACGATCCGGACGAGCAGGCTGCGGCGCCACGGCACCCGCGAGACGGCCACCGGTCAGCTCGGCGTGCTGAAGGCGTAGCCGACGCCGTACACGGTCCGGATGAGTCCGGGCTCCAGCTTCTTGCGGAGGTTCGCGACGTGGACGTCGACGGTGCGCCGGGTGACGTGGTCCGCGCCGCCGTGCGGCCGGTGCAGCTCGGCCAGCAGCTGGTCGCGACTGAAGACGCGGCCGGGCTCGACGGCCATCACCTCGAGCAGCGTGAACTCCCCCGGCGTGCACTCCACCAGCCCACCGCGGAAGGACACCTGATGGGTGGCCGGCGCGATGGTCAGGGTCCCGGCGGTGACCTCCGCTCGCGCCGCCCCCTGGGAGACGAGCCGGTGCCGACGCAGCAGCGAGCGCGTCCGGGCCATCAGCTCGCGTGGGCTGTAGGGCTTGGTCAGGTAGTCGTCGGCGCCGAGGTCGAGGCCGTCGAGCAGGTCGTCCTCGCTCGCCCGGGCGGTCAGCATCAGGATGGGCAGCGCCTCGGTCTCGGGCGCTCCGCGCAGGACGCGGCACACGTCGTGACCGTCCAGCCGCGGCATCATCACGTCGAGCACGAGCAGGTCGGGCAGGCGCCGGCCGACCTCGTCCAGGGCGGCCCGGCCGTCGGGCACCACGGTGACCTCGTGGCCCGCGGCGACGGCGTACCGGCGGATCAGCTCTGCCTGCTTGGGGTCGTCCTCGGCCACCACGATCCGCGCCACGCGGCGACCCTACGCGGCCCGTGTCAGGGAATTGTCAGGATGGCTGGTAGCTCCCGAACGACCAGTGGTTGCCCTCGGGATCCTCCACGCTCCCGCCGCGCCCGCCGTAGTCCTGGTCGACCATCTCCCGGACGACCGTCGCGCCGGCGGCGACGGCCCGGTCGAAGACGGCGTCCGGGTCGTCCATCACGAGGTACGCCGCGGAGCCGCCGATGTTCTTGACGACGCCGTCGGGCCGCTCGCTGCCGAACATCACTCCCCCGCCGCCCGGCCACAGCCACTCGGCGTGCACGACCACGCTCGGGTCGCGCTCGTCGCGGTACGTCGCGTGCTCGGTGAAGCCGATCGCGCTCAACCACGCGATCATCGCGTCGGCGTCGCGGAAGCTCAGGGTCTGCCAGTGCTTGACGTTCGCTGCTTCGCTCATGGCCTCACCCTGACGCCTCGGGGCCGTCCAGGTCTTGAAGGAAGGGGAACTCCTCGCGCAGCCACGTCGTCGGCGGGCACCCCGCGAGCGCCACCCACTCCCGGGTCAGGTGCGACTGGTCGGCGTACCCGCACCGGAAGGCCGCCTCGGCCAGCGGCATCCGTCCCAGCACGGCCCGCGAGCGCTCGAACCGGCCCAGCCGGCGTACCTCCTGCGGCGTCAGCCCGCACTCGTGGCGCACCAGCGTGGCCAGGTGGCGTCGCGAGTAGCCGACGTCGTCGGCGACGTCCTGGACAGCGTCGCCCCGCGTCAGCCGGGCCAGCGCCTGTCCGACCTCGGCCCGCGGGCCCGCGACCCCGTGGCGCGCCAGCTCGGCCGACAGCGCCCGCTCGACCACCCGCACCCGCTGGGCGGCGGAGCACTCGGCGAGCCGCTCGGGGAGGTCGCGCAGTGACGGCGCGACGTCGGCGAGCTCGAGCATCTCGCCCGCCAGCTCGGCGGCCGGCATGCCGAAGAGCGCCCGGGCGCCCGCGGTCGTGAGCGCCAGCTGGACCCCGACCTGGGTGCCGTCATGATGGATCTCGGCCGGGTGCGCGTGCAGCCCCGACAGCGTCGACCACCGTGCGGCCCTGCTGCCCGGCACGCCCCGCCACCCGACGTCGAGCGGCTGCCCCACCGGCAGCACGAAGGTGAGCGTCGTCGACGGCAGGCCCCGGTGCACCCCGGGCGCGCCCAGGTCGACGTCGTACGCCGTCAGCGAGGCGACGTACGGCGCGAGCGCGGGCGCCACCGGTGCCATGTGACCAACCGTACGGTGAGAGCCTCCCCAAGGGTGAGCCGCAACGGCGCCACTGCGTGTAAACAACGACCGTGACCACGATCGACGACCAGCCGCTGCTGGGCATCACGGACGAGCTCGTCGGCGAGACGCGCGTCGTGCGCTGCGCCGGCGAGATCGACATCTCCACCGTCCCCCGCCTGCGCGACCGGGTCGCCACGCTCCAGATCGACGGGCCGCCCCACCTCGTGGTCGACCTGACCGCCGTCACCTTCATCGACTCGCTCGGCCTCGGCGCCCTGATCGGGATCCACAAGCGGGCGCGGGTGCTGCGGGGCTCGCTCGTGATCGTGCCCGGCGACGCGGCCCGGCGGCTCTTCACCGCGACCGCCCTCGACCGGGTCTTCGACCTCCGCGCGACGCTGGACGACGCGCTCTAGCTAGAGCTGCGTGTTGTCGAGCAGCTCGCCGAGCTCGTCCAGGGTGAGGTCCCGCATCTCCCCCGACAGCAGGCCCCTGAGCACGACCGGCCCGATCTGGGTGCGGGTGAGGCGGCGTACCGGGTAGCCGATGTGCTCCATCAGCCGCCGCACGATCCGGTTGCGCCCCTCGTGGATGACGAGCTCGACGATCGACTTCGACTTGCCGGCCTCGATGATCCGGGCGTTGCTGACCGTCACCGGTCCGTCGTCGAGCGTCACGCCCTCGACCAGCTGCTTGAGCGTACGGCGGTAGATCTCGCCCTCGACCTCGGCGACGTAGGTCTTGTCCACCTCGTACGACGGGTGCGCCAGCCGCTGCGCGAAGTCGCCGTCGTTGGTGAGGATGATCAGGCCCGCGGTGTCCGTGTCGAGCCGGCCCACGTGGAAGAGCCGCTCGGGCCGGTCGGCGACCAGGTCCTGCAACGTACGCCGCCCCTCGGGGTCCGACATCGTGGACACCACGCCGCGCGGCTTGTTGACGGCCAGGTAGACCTTCTCCGAGACCGGGGGCAGCCGCTTGCCGTTGACCCGGATGACCGCCGTCCGCGGGTCCACCTTGGTGCCGAGCCGGGTGACGACCTCGCCGTCGACCTCGACCAGCCCCTCCAGCATCAGCTCCTCGCACTTGCGGCGCGAGGCGACGTTGGACATGGCGAGCAGCTTCTGGAGCCGGATCAGCCCGTCGTCGTCGATCTCGAGGCCGGAGCTGTGGATGTCGTTCATGGCAGGCTCATGTCGGTTCGGTGCCGCCGTCGGGTTCGGTGCCGTCGCCGCTGTGCGGCGACGGGTGCGGGTGGTCGGGCTCGGGGGTGGACTCGCTGGCCGTCGGGGCCGGGGCGACCATCTCCGCCAGCTCGTCCTCGAGGTCCGCCATGTCGGGCAGGTACGGCGCGAGCTCGGGCAGGTCGTCGAGCGACTGGATGCCGATCCGCTCCAGGAAGTAGGTGGTGGTCCGGTAGAGGTGCGCCTGGGTCTCGTGGTCCTGCCCCGCCTCCTCGACCAGGCCGCGGGTGAGCAGCGTGCGCATCACGCCGTCGACGCTGACCCCACGGATCGCCGAGACCCGCGCGCGGGAGACCGGCTGCTTGTAGGCCACCACCGCCAGCGTCTCGAGCGCCGCCTGGGTGAGCCGCGCCTGCTGGCCGTCGAGGACGTAGCCCTCCACGACCGCGGCGTACTCCTCGCGCGTGTAGTAGCGCCAGCCGCCGCCGACGTCGCGCAGGTCGAAGCCGCGCCCCTGCTCGTCGTACTCCTGGGCGAGGGCCCGGAGCGCCGCGGTGACCTCGTCGGTCGGGTAGCCCACCGCGGTGGCGAGCGCCATCGTCTCCATCGGCTCGTCCGCCAGCATCAGCAGCGCCTCGAGGGCGGGCCGCAGCGCGGTCAGGGGTACGGCGAGCCGTTCCTCGGTCTGCTCGTCCGTGGCCGTCTCGACCTCGGTCTCACTCATCGCCGTCATCTCCCTGCGGTGCTTCCTGGGCTTCTTCGGTGTTCTCGGTCTGCGGGGCGGCCGCCTCGGGTGGCGCCCCGTCGAACTCGTCGGTGATCAGCTCGTCGACGTCCGCGTCGTCGTCCCCGGTCCACCGTACGGTGAGCTCGCCGAGTGGCGTGAGCTGCTCGAACGCGACCGCGCCCTCACGGAAGAGCTCGAGCAGCGAGAGGAACCGCGCCACGGTGGTGAGGCGGTCCGGCGAGTCGCCGCAGAGGGCCCGGAACGTCATGGCGCCGTTGCGTCGCAGCCGGTCGACCACCAGGCCGGCCTGCTCGCGCACGCTGACCTTGGCGGCGTGGATGTGGTGCAGGGACAGCTCGAGGACGGGCTTGGGCTCCAGCGCCTTGGCGGCGAGCTGCGCAAACTGCTCCAGGCCGATGCCGATCAGCACCTCCGGCAGCAGCCCGGCGTACCGCTCCTCCAGGCCGACCGAGCGCGGGTGCCGCTTGGACTCGCCCGCGAGCCGCACCTCGAGCACCGACGCCACCTGCTTGAAGGCGCGGTACTGCATCAGGCGCGCGAAGAGCAGGTCGCGCGCCTCGAGGAGCGCCAGGTCCTCCTCGTCCTCGACGTCGCCGGAGGGCAGCAAGCGCGCTGCCTTGAGGTCGAGGAGGGTCGAGGCGACGAGCAGGAACGACGTCGTCTGCTCGAGGTCCCAGACCGCCCCGCCCACCTTGATGTGCGCGATGAACTCGTCGGTGACCCGCGAGAGCGCGACCTCGGTGATGTCGAGCTTGTGCTTGGAGATCAGGCTGAGCAGCAGGTCGAACGGGCCCTCGAAGTTGTCGAGGTGCAGGGCGAAGGCCGGGGTGTCCCCCGCCGCCGGGTCGACGACCGGGGCCGTCATTCCTCGGTCAATCGTCGGACCAGGGCGCTGTCGTCACCGTGGGCCTCGAAGTCGGCCAGCACCATGGCGACCGCCTCGCGCACCAGCCGGCCGCGGTCCACGGCCAGCCCGTGCGAGCGGCGCAGCCCCAGGCGGGCGTGCTCGATGTCGAGCAGCTCGTCGGAGGTCATGTAGACCGTCATCTTCTCGTCGTGCCGCACGCGACCGCTGGGCTTCTTGGGCGCGGCCTCGGCCTCGACCTCCGCCGCTGGCTCCGGCGCCGGCGCGACCGGTGTCTCGGCCGCAGCCTCAGCCGTACGGCGGAACAGGTCGTCGGCCGACGGCAGGCTCACTCGTCGGGCCAACGAGCCAGCACCTCCTTGGCCAGCTGACGGTAGGAGTCAGCACCGGCGGAGGTCGAGGCGTACGCCGTGATCGGCTCGCCCGCGACCGTCGCGTCGGAGAACTTCACCGTGCGGCGGATGACCGTGTGGAAGACGGTGTCGCCCCAGGCCTGGACCAGGCGCTCCATCACCTCGCGGCTGTGCAGCGTGCGGCCGTCGTACATCGTGCCGAGCACGCCGTAGATCTCGAGCTTGGGGTTGAGCCGCTCGCGCACCTTGTCGATGGTCGTCTTGAGCAGCGCGACCCCGCGCAGCGCGAAGTACTCGCACTCGAGCGGGACGATCACGCCGTCGGACGCCGTGAGGGCGTTGACGGTGAGCAGGCCGAGCGAGGGCTGGCAGTCGATGAGGATGACGTCGTACTTCTCCAGGGCCGGCGCGAGCACCCGCTGCAGGGTCTGCTCGCGGGCGACCTCGTTGACCAGCTGCACCTCGGCGGCCGAGAGGTCGATGTTGGAGGGCAGCAGGTCCATGCCCTCGACGCCGGTCGAGACGACGACGTCGTCCAGGGTGACGTCGCGCTCCATCAGCAGGTTGTAGATGGACAGCTCCATCTCGTGGGGGTTGAGCCCCAGCCCGACGGACAGCGAGCCCTGCGGGTCGAAGTCGACGAGCAGCACCTTGCGGCCGTACTCGGCCAGCGAGGCCCCGAGGTTGATCGTCGTGGTGGTCTTGCCGACGCCGCCCTTCTGGTTGCACATCGAGACGACGCGCGCGTTGCCGTGGCTCGTGACCGGTCGCGGCTCAGGCAGGAAGGGCATCGGGCGGCCGGTCGCGCCGAGCTTGGGCTGATCCGTCGGCTGGGCCTTCGAGGCGCGCGCCGGAGGCTCGAAGGGCAAGGGGTCGGACACGGGCAGCAGCTCATCTCGTGGATCGGGGGAAGGCAGGTCGACGGTCGGGTCGGGGGTGCGGACCACGGGCGGCATCGCGCCGGCCTCGGACGTGCCACCTGCGCTCATCCCACGCTCCTCCACGACTTGTCGACACGGCGACTTGTGGTCGACTTGCGGCGACTCTAGGACCGCCCTCCGACAGCGACAACAGCGGGGCGGAAACCCCCAAGCAGAAGGGGAAATCTGTGCACTCGGCCCCGCGTGGGTGCACAGGGCAGGGGTCGCCTGTGCACTTACCTGTGGAGAGAGATCAGTCCGTGGCGGTGCTCGTCCGGGCGACGTGCACCAGGTCGGCGTACTCGGGGTGCTTGCCGATCCAGCCCTTGATGAAGGGGCACAGCGGCAGCACCTCACGGGTCCCGGTCGCGCGTACGTCGTCCAGCGCGAACCGCGCGAGGGCCGAGCCGACGCCCTTGCCCTCGAAGGCCGAGTCGACCTCGGTGTGGGTGAAGATGATCAGCTTGTCGGTCAGCTGGTACTCCGCGAAGCCCGCGAGCTCGCCGTCGAGGTGGGCCTCGTAGCGGTGCTCGGCGGGGTTGTGGGAGGTCTGCACGTCGGCCATGCGCCCCAGCCTAGGACCCGGGTGCTAGCAGCTGTCGGTCGAGCGGAGCCCGATCCGGTGCATGCCGGTGATGTCGCCCGCGCCGAACTGGTAGTTGTCGTCGTCCGCGACGGGCGCCATCAGCTGCTGACTGGTCTGCGCGTGACCCAGGCCCAGGGCGTGCAGCACCTCGTGCATCATGATCTGCCCCCAGCCGGAGCCGTCGAAGCCGCGCGCGATCTGCGGGGCGCCGCTGTCGAGGGTCAGGTAGCCCACGTCCATCCGCCAGTCGACGTCGAGCGCACCGGCACCGGCAGAGGTGGCGAGGCCGCCGCCGGTGCCGACGACGCCGCCGGCCAGCTGGCCGTACTGCTTCTCGCTCGCCCAGGACACGAAGAGGTCGGCGTTGTGCGGGAAGTCCGGGTCCGCCTGGCCGACGTACCGGAAGCCGGTGGAGCCGACGTACTTGAACTTCAGGCCGGTGACCCCGGATATCTTCGCGATCGCCCGGGTGACGTCCGCGCGAGCGGCGTACTCCTGCCCTGCGGCGTTGTAGCGCCACCTGATCACCGGGCACGGGTCCCAGCGGACGCTCTGCTCGTCGCCGTGCTGGTCCACGAAGAGGTAGCTCCAGTCGCCCTTCGGCCCGACCGCGTCGTACGACGCCGGCAGCGCCTCGGCCGCGTCGTACTCGTCGGTGCCCGGGATCTCCGTCCCGGTGCTCACGGGCTTCTTGGTGACCGTGACCCGGACGGCGCCGGTCCTCACCGCGGCCAGCCCGTGGGCGGCCGCGGCCTGGGCGCGGAAGACCCTGCTGCCGGTCGCCGTGCCGGCCGCGACGCGCACGGTGAAGGTGCCGTTGGCCTTCGACGTGGCCCTGCCGACGACCCGCCACCTGCCGCCGGACCGCTCGGCCACCGCGACCGGTCGTGGCTTCTTGCGCTTCACCACCACGTCTCCGACGAAGGCGATCCGCCCGCCGACCGTCACCTTCTTCGGCGCCGTGACCACAATCGGTGCCGTCGTGCGCAGGCGTACGCCGTCGTGCGCGTCGACGCTCCGCGGCCAGGCGGCGAGCTGCGTGGCGACGAGCACGACCGCCAGGACGATGGTCAGCGGTCGCCGGCCAGCGCGAGAGATGAGCACCAACAACGGTCTCACCGAACCCAGGGACCTCGCTGGAAGTTGCTGGAACTCGGGCGATCGGGGCGCGCCCGGCTAGAATCGTCGGGTGCAACGGTGGGGGGCCGTGCGGCTCGCTCTCATCGGGTTGCTCGCGGGGGGATCGATCGTGTCCGGGGCGACCCTGGTCGCTGCGCGCCCGCACCACCCCGCGCAGGCGACGCTCGCCGTACGCATCGGCCCCACGACCGTCCCGGTCGGCGAACCCGCGACGCTCACGTCCCGGCTCCGACCCGCCAAGAAGGGGGTCCGCCTTGTCGTCCAGCGTCGCGTCTCCGGCCACTGGGTCACCCAGGCCCGCCCGACCACCGATGCCCAGGGGCGCGCGTCGTACCGCGTCCGGACCTCGGCCGCCGGCGTCCAGAAGCTGCGCGTGCTGCGCACCTCGTCGCACCGCACCCTCCGCGCCACCTCACGCGTGGTCACGCTCAAGGTGACCGCGACGTCCGCGTGCATCCCGCGCACGCCGCTCGTCGACCCGGCGGCGGACCGCGCCGCGCGCTGCCTCGCCGCGCGGCTCGACCGCTGGCAGAGCGCCGGCGCCATGGGGATCGGCCAGCAGCTCAACGTCTCCAACGCCCAGTACGCCGCCCCGCTCGACAAGCTGGGCAGGCGGTCGGTCGGCGTCGTGGGCCTCGACCTCAAGGAGCTCGTCGACAGCGAGGGCTACGCCTTCCCCGTCCGGCCGCTCGACTACCTCTCCGGGCTCGCCCAGCAGGGTGCCGTGCTGAGCGTCTCGTGGCACCCGGACAACCCGGGGACGGCGGCCCGGTACGACGACCGCAGCTGGACCGACCTGGAGAGCCTGGTCGCACCGAGCGACAGCGCCGCCAAGACCAGGTTCTGGGCCGACTTCGACGCCGGGATGCAGCTGTTCAGCGAGCTGCAGGACGACGGCGTCGCGGTCGTCTTCCGACCGCTGCACGAGGCGAACGGCGACTGGTTCTGGTGGGGCCGACCCCACGCCACGACCTACCGCCAGCTCTGGACCGCGATGCAGGACCGCGCCGCCGGCCTGGGCGTCCACAACGTGCTGTGGGCCTACAGCTTCAACGCCGACACGGGGACCAACACCAGCGCGCCCGTCGGCCTGCTGCCCACGATGGTCGACCTCGCCGGGATGGACAGCTACAGTCGGGTCGGCGATGCGCTGTCGACCGCCGGGTACGCCGCGGTCGCCGCCAAGGTCAGCCGGATGGCGTTCACCGAGGTGGGGCCCTACCAGACCTCCGACGCCACCTGGGACCCCGCGGTCGTGACCCGCGCAGCCCGGGGTCTGACGCATCCCCCGCTGTGGTCGATGTTCTGGGTCGACGACGGCACCGGTATCAAGCAGCTGTCGTCGCTGAAGCGCGCCCCGGCCTGGATGGACTCCTGCAAGGGCGGCTTCTGCACCGTCGGTCCCTGACGGGAAGCGTTCACCGCGACCTCGCCCTCAGGTCACCTGCGCCGGTTTCGATCGAGGCATGACTTCTCGGATCATGCTCGGCGCGCTCGGCGCCGCCCTCACCGTCCCGCTCCTCACGATCGCGCCCGTCCAGGCGCACGATCCCCACCACCACGGCCACGCGCACCGGACCGTTCCGCAGGTCTTCGGCCACCGCGGCGCGTCCGGCTACCGGCCGGAGCACACCCTGGCGTCGTACCGGCTCGCGATCCAGCTGGGCGCCGACTACGTCGAGCCCGACCTGGTGTCGACCAAGGACGGCGTGCTCGTCGCCCGCCACGAGAACGAGATCAGCGGCACCACCGACGTCGCCGCCCACCCCGAGTTCGCGGCCCGCAGGACCACCAAGGTCATCGACGGCCGACCCGTGACCGGCTGGTTCACCGAGGACTTCACCCTCGCCGAGCTCAAGACGCTGCGAGCCAAGGAGCGGCTGCCGCAGGTCCGGCCCGAGAACACGGCGTACGACGGGAAGTTCGAGATCCCGACCTTCGCCGAGGTGCTCCGGCTCGTGCAGCGCGAGGAGCGACGCACCGGCCGCACCATCGGCGTCGCCCCCGAGACCAAGCACCCGTCGTACTTCGACTCCATCGGGCTCTCGCTCGAGGAGCCGATGCTGCGCACCCTGGACCGCTTCGGGCTGGACTCGTCGAAGGACAAGGTCGTCATCCAGTCCTTCGAGATCGGTAACCTGCGCCAGCTCGACCGGATGACGAAGCTCCCGATCGAGCAGCTCGTCGACGCCGCCGGCGGTCCCTTCGACCGGCCGGGCACGACGTACGCCGCCATGGTGACGCCGCAGGGCCTGCGCTCGATCTCGCGGTACGCCGACTGGGTCGGTCCCAACAAGGACCTCGTGCTCCCCCGCGACCCGGCGACCGGTGCCACCGGCGCGCCCAGCCACCTGGTCGACGACGCCCACCGCGTGGGCCTGAAGGTCGTGGTGTTCACGCTCCGCAACGAGAACCAGTTCATGGCCACCAACTTCCGCGTCGGCACCGACCCGAACGCCGACGGCGACATCCACGCCGAGATCACGGCCTTCCTGGACGCCGGCGTCGACGGCCTGTTCGCGGACTACCCGGACGCCGCCGTCGCGGCCCGCGACGACTGGCTCGGCTGACGCCGAGATCGTTGAGTGACGCGAAACGGCCCTTCCGGAACGCTCTCAAGGACCAATTCGCGTCACTCGACGCACCGTCAGCCCCCGAGCCGGTGCATCGCCACCGCGGCCAGCACCAGCTCACCGGTGTCGTCGGAGGCGTCGACGTCCACGATCCCGTCGATCACCCAGTCGTGGTGGCCCTCGGGGTCGTGGATGGTCTGCCGCACCTCCCAGGCGCGGCCCGACTCGGTCACGGTCAGCAGCGCCGGGCCGCGGGCGTCGGCGTCGGTCAGCACCCGGTCGTGCTCGGCGTAGTAGTCCTCGAGCGCCGCGTCCCAGGCCGGGCGCGTCATCAGCACCTCGGCGGGCGGGTCGGTGCGGTCGGCGGCCGCCCGCTCCAGCCGCATCAGCCCGTCGAGGTCGTCGCGGGCGACCAGCTCGACGCGGCGCCACATCGCGTTGCGGATCATCACCCGGAAGGCCCGCGCCTGCTTCGAGATCGCCCGCGGTGACGGCGGCGGCTCGTGGTGCGCCACGTCGGTCCGCACGTGCGACGGGTCGGACAGCGCCTCCCACTCGTCGAGCAGGGACGAGTCGGTCTGCCGGACCGTCTCCCCCAGCCACTCGACGAGGTCATCGAGCTCCGGCGTCCGGTGCGCCTCCGGCACCGTCTGCCGCAGCGTCCGGTAGGCATCGGTCAGGTAGCGCAGCACCAGGCCTTCGGACCGGGCGAGCTGGTAGCGGCTCACGAAGTCGGTGAAGCTCATCCCCTGCTCGTAGATCTCGCGCACGATCGACTTGGGCGCCAGCGCGTCCTCGCGCAGCCAGGGGTGCCGCTCGCGGTAGATCTCGTACGTCGCGGTCAGCAGCTCGGCCAGCGGCTGCGGCCAGGTGACCTCCTCGAGCAGCAGCATCCGCTCCTCGTACTCGATGCCGTCGGCCTTCATCTCCGCCACGGCCTCGCCCCGCGCGACGTACTGCTGCTGCGCCAGGATCTGGCGCGGCCCCTCCAGCACCGCCTCGATGACCGAGACGATGTCCAGCGTGTAGTCCTCGGACTCCGGGTCCAGGACGTCGAGCGCCGCGAGCGCGAAGTGCGCGAGCGGCTGGTTGAGCGCGAAGTCCACCGGCAGGTCGACCGTCATCACGTAGCGACGCCCGAACTCGTCCAGCTCGTCCAGGCGCGTGAGCGTCCCCGACCGCACCAGCGACCGGGCCAGCCGCAGCGCGCGCCGGGCCAGCCGCAGCTGCTGACGACGCTCCTCGTGGTTGTCCATGAGCAGCCGGCGCATCACCGGGAAGGCGTCCTCCTCGCGAGCGAGGACGTTGATCAGCATCGCGTTGTCGACCTTCATCCGCGAGACCAGCGGCTCCGGCAGCCCCTCGACGAGCTTGTCGTAGGTCTGCTCGGTCCACACCACCGTGCCCTCCGGCGGCTTCTTGAGCTGGGCCTTGCTGCCCCGCTTGGCCTGCTTCTCGGCGCTCATCGCCGCGTTCTTGGCCGCGGCCTTGGCCTTGGCCTTCTCGTTGGCGATCGTGTGCTCGGGCGCCTGGACCACGACGTACCCCGCGGTGTCGTAGCCCGCGCGGCCGGCGCGGCCGGCGATCTGGAGGAACTCCCGGCTGCGCAGCACCCGCGACCGGTTGCCGTCGTACTTCGCGAGCGCGCTGAAGAGCACGGTGCGGATCGGCACGTTGATCCCGACGCCGAGGGTGTCCGTGCCGCAGATGACCCGCAGCAGACCGGCCTGGGCCAGCTGCTCGACGACCCGGCGGTAGCGCGGCAGCATCCCTGCGTGGTGGACGCCGATCCCCTTGCGCAGCAGCTTGGAGAGGGTCTTGCCGAAGCCGGCGCCGAACCGGAAGCCGGCCAGCCGCTCCGCCAGCTCGTCGCGCTGCGCCCTGTCGGCGGAGGCCCACCCGGCGTTGAGCAGCGACGTCGCGCCGTCGACCGCGTCCTTCTGGGTGAAGTGCACGACGTACACCGGTCCCTGCCCGGTCGTCACCAGCTCCTCGAGCGTCTCGATCAGCGGCGTCAGCTGCCAGGCGAAGTGCAGCGGCACCGGTCGTACGGCGTCGTCGACGACCGTCGTGTCCCGGCCGTTGCGCCGCGTGATGTCCGCGGCCAGCTCCGTCACGTCGCCGAGCGTGGCCGACATCAGCAGGAACTGTGCCTGCGGCAGCTCCAGCAGCGGCACCTGCCAGGCCCAGCCGCGGTCGGGCTCGGCGTAGAAGTGGAACTCGTCCATCACGACGAGCCCGACGTCCGCGCGCTCACCCTCGCGCAGCGCGATGTTGGCGAGCACCTCCGCGGTGCAGCAGATGATCGGGGCGTCCGGGTTGACCGACGCGTCGCCGGTCAGCATCCCGACGTCGTCCGCGCCGAACACCTCGCACAGCGCGAAGAACTTCTCGCTCACCAACGCCTTGATCGGCGCGGTGTAGAACGACACCCGGTCGGAGGCCATCGCCGCCTTGTGCGCCCCGACCGCGACCAGCGACTTCCCCGAGCCCGTAGGCGTGGCGAGGATGACGTTGTCGCCGGCGAGGATCGAGAGGATCGCCTCCTCCTGGTGCGGGTAGAGCTCGAGACCGAGACCCCCGGCGTACGCCGTGATGTCGTCGAGCACCGCATCTGCGTCGTACGCCATCAGTCACGTGCTCTCGGGTGGGCGGTGGCGAAGACCTCGCGGAGGTTGTCGACGGTGACCAGCGTGTAGACCTGCGTGGTGGTCACCGAGGCGTGCCCGAGCAGCTCCTGCACGACGCGGACGTCGGCGCCGCCGTCGATCAGGTGGGTCGCGAACGAGTGTCGCAGGGTGTGCGGCGAGACGTCCTTGGTGATGCCCGCCCGGTCCGCGGCCTTCACCAGGACCGCCCAGGCCGACTGCCGCGAGAGCCGGCCCCCGCGGGCGTTGAGGAAGAGCGCTCCCCCGTTGGTCGCCTTCGTCGTGACCGATGCCAGCTCCGGCCGGCCGCGCACGAGGTAGGCGTCGATCGCCTCCCGGGCGTACGAGCCGACCGGCACGATCCGCTCCTTGCTGCCCTTGCCGCGCAGCAGCACGGTGCCGTCCGTGCCGGAGGCACCCCAGTCGAGGTCGTCGACGTCCAGCCCGACGGCCTCGGAGATGCGCGCACCGGTGCCGTACAGCAGCTCGAGCAGCGCCCGGTCCCGCAGCGCCAGCGTCGTCCCGGGAGCCCCGGCCACCTCCAGGATCGCCTCGACGTCGGCCAGCGGCAGCGCCTTGGGCAGCCGCTTCGCCGGCGTCGGCGGCTTCACGCCGCTGGCCGGGTCCATGGTCGCCAGCCCGTCGGCGACGGCGAACTTGTGGAAGCCCCGCACCGCCACCACGGTCCGCGCGGCCGAGGTGGAGGTCAGCGCCGGGTGCTCGGCGTCGCCCTCGCGCAGGCGCACGAGGAAGTCGATGACGGTCGCCTCGGTGACCTGGTCGAGGTCGTCGACGCCGCGCTCCGCCAGGTAGCCGACGTACCTGCGCAGGTCGCGCCGGTACGACGTCAGGGTGTTGGCCGCGAGCCCGCGCTCGACCGAGAGGTGGTCGAGGTAGGTGCGGACCGCCCGCTGGACGTCACTCAGCGAGTACTCCGTCCAGGCTGACGGCCTCGATGCCCACCGCGGCTCCCACCGGTCCGTTGGTGAGGAGCCCGGCGTGGGTGTTGAGGCCGAGGGCCAGCGAGTGGTCGTCGCGGCACGCCTGCGCCCAGCCCTTGTCGGCCAGCGCGACGGCGTACGGCAGGGTCGCGTTGGTCAGGGCGTACGTCGACGTGTTCGGCACCGCGCCCGGCATGTTGGCCACGCAGTAGAACGTCGAGTTGTGCACCTGGTACGTCGGGTCCGCGTGCGTGGTCGCGTGGGTGTCCTCGAAGCAGCCACCCTGGTCGACCGCGATGTCCACGAGCACCGAGCCCGGCTTCATCTCCGACACCAGCTGGTTGGAGACCAGCTTGGGCGCCGCCGCACCCGGGATCAGCACCGCGCCGATGACCATGTCGGCCTCGCGCACCTGCTGCTCGAGCGCGAGCTTGGACGACGCCAGCCCGTGGACCCGGTTGTTGTAGCGCCAGAAGGACATCCGCAGCTTGTCCAGGTCGGTGTCGAGCAGCGTCACGTCGGCGCCCATGCCGAGCGCGATGTTGGCGGCGTTCTGGCCGGAGACGCCCGCGCCGATGATGACGACCTTCGCGTTGGCGACACCGCCGACCCCGCCCATCAGCACACCGCGGCCGCCCTGCGCCTTGAGCAGCGAGTAGGCGCCCACCTGGGGCGCGAGGCAACCGGCGACCTCCGACATCGGGTAGAGCAGCGGCAGCCCGCCCGAGGGCAGCTGCACGGTCTCGTAGGCGACGCCGGTGACCTTGCGGGCCAGCAGCTCCTCGGTCAGCGGCTTGTCGGCCGCGAGGTGGAGGTAGGTGAAGAGGGTCAGCCCCTCCCGCATCCGGTGGTACTCCTCGGCGACGGGCTCCTTGACCTTGAGCACCATGTCGATGCTGCCGTCGGCGCCCCACGCGGAGTCCGCATCAGGGACGATCGTGGCACCGGCGGCGACGTACTCCTCGTCGGGGATCGACGACCCGACGCCCGCATCCTGCTGGATGAAGACCTCGTGGCCGTGCGCCACCAGCTCGTGCACACCGATCGGGGTGATCGCCACCCGGTACTCGTGGTTCTTGACTTCCTTGGGGACGCCGACCTTCACGTGGAGCTCCTTTGCTACCGGGGACGGGTCGATCCTGCCAGACCGCGTGCGGTGGCCAGCAAGACGGCGATGGCGAGGTGCCCGTCGACCGGTCCACCGGCCAGCACGGCGTCCGCCAGCTCCTGCACGGGCACCCAGCGGACCTCCATCTCGGCCTCCTCGTGCTCCGGCTCGAAGTCGCCCTGACCCACCTCGGTGAGCCCGCGGGCGAGGAAGTAGTGCCCCATCTCCTCGGAGATCCCGGGAGAGGAGTACGCCGAAACGAGGTGCGTCCACTCGGCCGCCTCGAAGCCGGCCTCCTCGACCAGCTCGCGACGCGCCACGCCGAGGGGTTCCTCCCCCGCGATGTCGCACAGTCCGGCCGGGAGCTGGAGCAGCGACCGCTCGACCGGGTGGCGGTACTGCCACAGGCACAGCGCCCGGTCCTGGTCGTCGACGGCCAGGATGATCGCGGCCCC
Organism: Nocardioides conyzicola; assembly: GCF_039543825.1. Taxonomy (NCBI): domain Bacteria; kingdom Bacillati; phylum Actinomycetota; class Actinomycetes; order Propionibacteriales; family Nocardioidaceae; genus Nocardioides; species Nocardioides conyzicola. Next base: position 385,149 of record NZ_BAABKM010000004.1, read on the forward strand.
GGGGTGCTCGAGGACCAGCCGGCTGAACGGCGTCTCGTCGCGATGACCGGGCCGCTGCACCTGGTCCTCGCGCAGCCGCATCACCCACCCACCGTCGTACCGGTGCGTGCTGTCGGCGACCGGCCAGGCGTCGGCATCGCCGACGAGCTCGGGCACCCGGCTCAGTCCTCGTCCTCGTCGGCGCGGTGCAGCAGGCTCTCGTCGATCGGGAACCGCAGCTCCTTCTGCCGCTCGATCGCCGCGCCGACCAGCCCCTTGAAGAGCGGGTGCGGGCGGGTCGGGCGGGAGCGCAGCTCGGGGTGCGCCTGGGTCGACACGTAGTAGGGGTGCACCTCGCGCGGCAGCTCGACGAACTCGACGAGGTTGTTGTCCGGCGACGTGCCGGAGAAGACCAGCCCGGCCTCCTCGAGCTGGTCGCGGTAGGCGTTGTTGACCTCGTAGCGGTGCCGGTGGCGCTCCTCGATCAGCTCCTCGCCGTACGCCGCGCGCGCGACCGACCCCTCCTTGAGGACGGCCGGGTAGAGACCGAGGCGCATCGTGCCGCCCAGGTCGCCCGCGCCCTCGACGAAGTGGATCTGCTCCGCCATCGTCGCGATCACCGGCTCCGGGGTGTCCGGGTCGAACTCGGTCGAGCCCGCCTTCTCGAGGCCGAGCACGGAGCGCGAGTACTCGATCACCATGCACTGCAGACCCAGGCAGAGCCCGAGGGTCGGGATCCCGTGGGTGCGGGCGTAGGTCAGCGCGCCGAGCTTGCCCTCGAGGCCGCGGATGCCGAAGCCACCGGGCACGCAGATCGCGTCGACGTCGCTCAGGTTCTTGGCCGCACCTGCCGGCGTCTCGCACTCGTCGGAGGCGATCCAGCGGATGTTGACCTTCGCCTCGTGGGCGAAGCCACCGGCTCGCAGCGCCTCGCCGACGGAGAGGTAGGCGTCGGGCAGGTCGATGTACTTGCCGACCAGCGCCACGGTCACCTCCTCCTTGGGGTGGTGCACCCGGCGGAGCAGGTCGTCCCAGACGGTCCAGTCGACGTCGCGGAAGGGGAGGTCCAGCCGGCGTACGACGTAGGCGTCCAGGCCCTCGCGGTGCAGCACCTTCGGGATGTCGTAGATCGACGGCGCGTCGGCCGCGGTGACGACGGCCTCCTGGTCGACGTCGCACATCAGCGAGATCTTGCGCTTGATGGAGTCCGGCAGCTCGCGGTCGGCGCGGCAGACCACCGCGTCGGGCTGGATGCCGACCTGGCGCAGGGCCGCGACCGAGTGCTGGGTGGGCTTGGTCTTCAGCTCGCCGGACGGGCCGATGTAGGGCACCAGCGAGACGTGCAGGAAGAAGACGTTGTTGCGGCCGATGTCGTGGCGCACCTGGCGCGCGGCCTCGAGGAACGGCAGCGACTCGATGTCGCCGACGGTGCCGCCGACCTCCGTGATCACCACGTCCACGTGCGGCCCGCCCATGGCCAGGACGCGCTCCTTGATCTCGTTCGTGATGTGCGGGATGACCTGCACGGTGTCGCCGAGGTAGTCGCCGCGGCGCTCCTTCGCGATCACGCTCGAGTACACCTGGCCGGTCGTGACGTTCGCGATCTGACCGAGGTCGGTGTCGAGGAACCGCTCGTAGTGGCCGATGTCCAGGTCGGTCTCGGCGCCGTCGTTGGTGACGAACACCTCGCCGTGCTGGAAGGGGTTCATCGTCCCCGGGTCGACGTTCAGGTAGGGGTCGAGCTTCTGCATGGTCACGCGCAGACCGCGTGCCTTCAGAAGACTGCCGAGGCTGGAGGCCGTGAGGCCCTTCCCGAGGGAAGAGGCGACGCCCCCAGTGACGAATACGTGCTTGGTGGGCGTCCCGTTGTTCACGGAACTCGATCCTACGTGAGAGGCACGGCTCCCGCCGAACCCGACGCACCGAAGGACCCGCCCGGATCGGTCAGGGACCGGATCAGGGCGAGCGTCGCGGTCACCTGGCCCAGGGCCGTGTCGACCCCGTCGACGGTCGCGACGGTGTCCGCGTCCGGGTCGGCGCGCAGCGCGACCAGGTCACCGCCGGACACCCCGGACCTCGTGTCCCCGCCGACGACGACGCCCTTCGCCTTGGCGGCGAGGCCCGTCGTGAGTCCCGCCAGGATCGCCGGGTCGGCGTGGTCCCCGAGGATCACCAGGACGACGTCGGCCGGCTTGGCGCCCTTCGACGGGTCCACCAGCTCCGCGCCGGCCAGGCTCTCCCGCACCGTCTCCGCGTCGGCCCCGTCTCCGGTGGCCGCCAGCGCCAGCAGCTTCCCGAGGCGTTCGTACGTCGTCGCGTCCGCGTCGACGGCGTCCTCGAGCGTGGTCATCAGCTGGCTGCCGAGGGTGTCGACGAGCGCCTTCTGTCCGGGGTCGGTGAGCGCCGCCCGGGCGGTGTACGTGCCGACGACCTTGCCGCCGGCAGCGGACACCTCGGCGGACAGTGCCGCGGTCGTGTCGGGGTCGGCACCGGGCATGGTGACGACCGCGACCCCATGGTCGGCGAGCCGGCCGCCGTACAGCGTCGACGCGGAGGCGGCGGCGAACTGGTCGCCGAAGTCGGCCGTGCGCTGCGCCTCCCGCGCGGGTGCGGTGCTGGCCGCGGCCGCCCGGTCGTCACGGCCGAGGTCGCTGAGCGGACCTCCTCCGAGCACGACGCCCACGGCGAGGGCGAGGAAGACGGCGACGAGCGACACGACGTGGTGTCGGTAGGAGATCACGAGAACAGTCCCTGTGCTTGGTCGTAGAGGTCGGCGAGGGCGGAGCCGAGCGAGTCGGCCCACTCCTGCCCGACGGGGGTCACGGACACGGCCGCCGCGAGGGCGGCGAGGCCGGCGAGCATGAGCACGAAGAGGTGCCAGGGCCGGACCCGGCCGGAGTAGAGGTGCGGCACGGCGGCGGCGTCGACCAGCCGCGGCCCCACCTTGAGCCGGGTGAGGAAGGTCCCGGCGACGCCGGGCCGCTGGCTGTCGAGCAGCTCGGCCACGGTGGCGCGCATCCCGACCGCCACGATCACCGTCGGGTCGGCGGCGTCGGCGAGCACCAGGGCGGCGTCGGCGGGCGCTGCGGCGGACTCGAGCAGCACGGGTCGTACGCCGAGCCGCTCCAGCTGCTCGACCGCGGCCGGCGTGCTCCCCCGGTCGGCGCGGACGACGACGTCGCGGGCCGCACGCAGCACGGCCGCGGACGGGAGCTCGTCGTCCGCAGCGTCCACCACGACGACGTCGACGCGCACGCCCGCCGTGCGCAGGCGGTCGGCGGCGGGGCCGACGCCGATGACGACCGGGTGCTGCTCGCTCAAGAAGCGGCGTACGCCGGCGAGCTCGGTGTCGGGGTCGTAGTCGTGGGCGACGACGACCACCGGCCGGCCGGCGATCCGCGCTGCGAGCCGGGGTACGCCCACCCCGTGGAGCAGCAGGTCCTGCTCGCGCCGGAGGAACTCGGTGCTGTTGTGGGTGAGCGCCGCCAGCTGGGTGGCCAGGCCCGAGCGGGCGCGCTCCATCTCCGCCGCGACCGAGTCCCGGTCGAGCGCCCGGCCGCTCGCGACCTCCGCGTCCCCGACGAAGACCGTGCCCTCGTGGACCCGGACCTCGGCACCATCCGAGATGGCCGCCACGCCCGCCGCACCGACGCCGTCGACGATCACGACACCCGCCTCGGCGAGGATGCGCGGGCCGAGGTTGGGATAGCGACCCGAGATGATCGCGACCCCGTCGACGACCGCGACGACCCCGGCATCGACCAGCGCCTGGGCGGTCGCGCGGTCCATGTCAAGGTGCTCGACGACGGCGATGTCGCCCGGGCGCAGCCGGGAGACCAGGCCCCGGGTCCGCCGGTCGACCCGAGCGGTCCCGACCGTTCCGGGAGGTGCTGCGACGACTGGACGTTTCTGGACCGATGACCTCATGACTGGGTCAATCGTGCCAAAACGGATCGGGTGATCCTGGCATCGAGTCAGCCTCGGCGCGCCTCCTGCGCCACCTCGAGGAGCTCGCGCGCGTGCGCCAGCGCAGTGTCGGAGTCGGCCATCCCCGCGAGCATCCGCGACAGCTCCCGCTCCCGCTGGGTGTCGTCGAGGACGGTCAGGCCCGAGCTGGTCACGGAGCCGTCCGAGGCCTTCTCGACCACGACGTGCCGGTCGGCGTACGCCGCGACCTGCGGCAGGTGCGTCACGACGAGCACCTGCGCCGTGCGGGCCAGCTGCGCCAGACGGCGGCCGACCTCGACCGCGGCGGCGCCACCCACGCCGGCGTCGACCTCGTCGAAGACGAACGTCGGCACCGGGCTGGTGCCGGCCAGCGAGACCTCGAGCGCGAGCATCACGCGGGACAGCTCACCGCCGGACGCACCCTTGTTGAGGGCCCGTGGCTCGGCGCCGGTGTTGGCCGCGAGCATCAGCTCGATCTCGTCCGCGCCGGAGGCGGTGAACCGGTCCGCCGGACGCACCTCGACGGTGAGCCGGGCGTGCGGCATCGCGAGCAGCGCGAGCTCGGAGGTGACCTCCAGGCCCAGCCGCTCGGCCAGGGACGTCCGCGCCTTCGTCAACGCCGCGGCGGCCCGCTCACGGTCGCGCCGGAGCACCTCCTGCTCGGCGCGCAGCTCCTCGATCCGCTCGTCGGTGTGGTCGAGGTCGAGCAGCCGCGTCGCGGACCGCTCCGACCAGGCGAGCACCTCGTCGATCGTGTCGCCGTACTTGCGGGTCAGCGCGGTCAGCGCCGCGCGTCGCTCGGACACCGTCGACAGCCGTGCCGGGTCGGTCTCGATCCGAGCGGCGTACGACGCGACGTCGGCGGCCAGGTCGGACAGCAGGTAGGTGAGCTCCGCCAGTCGGTCGGCCAGCTCGCCCGCCTCGGTGTCGTGCTCCCGGACGCCGTCGAGCAGCGACCGGGCGGCGTACGCCGTGGTGAGCGCGTCCGGCTGCCCGTCCTCGCTCGAGAGCGCCTCCCGGGCCTGCTCGGCCGCGGTGCGGAGCGTGTCGGCGAAGCCCAGCCGGGTCTCGTCGGCCGCGAGCGTGGTGTCCTCGCCCGGCTCCGGCGAGACGGCCTCGATCTCGCCCAGCCCGAACCGCAGCAGGTCGGCCTCCTGCGCGCGCTCGCGTGCCGTGGCGACCACCTCCGCGAGCTCGGCCTCCGTGGCCTCCAGGCGGCGGTGCAGGTCGGAGTACGTCGCCAGCAACGAGGCCACCGGCGCTCCACCGAACCGGTCCAACGCCTCCCGCTGCGCGCGTGCCTGCAGCAGCCGGTGCTGGTCGGACTGGCCGTGCACGGCCACCAGCGGCTCCGCGACCTGCGCGAGCGCGGTCACCGGCACCGAGGCACCACCGACGAAGGCGCGCGAGCGCCCCTCGGCCGAGACGTTGCGCGCGAGCACGACCAGGTCGTCCTCGACCTCGCCGCCGACGTCCTCAACCGCCTCCGCGAAGCCGGCCAGCCCGGCCACCCGGACGACCCCCTCGACGCGGGCGGTCTTGGCGCCGGTGCGGACGGCGCCCGTGTCGGCCCGTCCGCCGAGCAGCAGGCCCAGCGCGGTCACGATCATGGTCTTGCCGGCGCCGGTCTCACCGGTGATCACCGTCAGGCCGGGGCCGAGCTCGAGGGTCGACGACTCGATCACCCCGAGCGAGGAGATCCGGATCTCCTCAAGCATCGTCCGTCTCCTGGGCCACCCGGTGCCGCCGCTCCGTGGAGCCGCGCCACCCCTCGACCGGCAGCCCGAACTTCGCCACCAGCCGGTCCGTGAACGGGGCCTCGTGCAGCCGGACCAGCCGCACGGGCACCTCGCCGCGGCGTACCTCGATCCGGGCGCCCGGGGGCAGCTCGACCGTCCGCCGCCCGTCGCACCACAGCACGCCCGCGCCGTCGGTGCGGGCCAGGACCTCGACGGCCATCACGGAGGTCGGGGCGACCACGAGCGGTCGGGCGAAGAGAGCGTGCGCGCTGATCGGCACCAGGAGCAGCGCCTCGACGCCGGGCCACACCACCGGCCCGCCGGCACTGAAGTTGTACGCCGTCGAGCCGGTCGGCGTCGCGCAGACGACACCGTCGCAGCCCCAGCGCGACAGCGGTCGCCCGTCGATCTCGACGACCACCTCGATCATCCGCTCGCGGGCCGCCTTCTCGACGCTGGCCTCGTTGAGGGCGAACGTCCGGGCGATGACCTCGCCGTCGCGGTGCACCGACACGTCGAGCGTGAGCCGGTCCTCCCACGTGTAGCGGCGGTGGACCACCGCGTCGATCGTCGACTCCAGGTCGTCATACTCGGCCTCGGCCAGGAAGCCCACATGGCCCAGGTTGACGCCGAGGACGGGCGTGAGGGTCCCGTGGATCAGCTCCGCAGCACGCAGGATCGTCCCGTCGCCGCCGATGACCAGCACCAGCTCGCACCCGCCGCTGGGGTCGGTCTCCGCCGCGATCTCGACGCCGTCGTTGCCCGGCTCCAGTCCCAGGTCCGCAGCCTCGGACGGGAACAGCCGCACCACGATCCCGTGCGCGGTCAGCGCCTTGGTGAAGGCGCGCGCGACCTCACGGGCCTCGTCGCGTCCGGTGTGCGCGACGAGCAGCACCCGTCGGTCGGCCGGGTCGGTGGACTTCACGGGTCCACCCTCTCACCCGGGACCCCCAGAGGGTCGGCTGCCACCACGAGGCTGTGGATGTCCTCGTCGGACAGCTCGGCCGGGCCCTTGCGCAGCCACAGGAAGAACTCCACGTTGCCCGACGGCCCCGGGAGTGGGCTGGTGGCCACCATCCGCGCTCCCCAGCCGCGACGGGCGGCCGCGTGGGCGACGCCGAGGACCGTCTCGGCACGCTGCTCGGGATCGCGGACCACGCCGCCCTTGCCGAGGCGTTCCTTGCCGATCTCGAACTGCGGCTTCACCATCAGCGCCAGGTCGGCCTCGGGCACGACGACCCCCAGCAGCGCGTCGAGGACCAGCTCGAGCGAGATGAACGACAGGTCCCCCACCACGACCTCGACCGGCCCGCCGACGAGCTCGGTGGTGAGCTCGCGGATGTTGGTGCGGTCGTGCACCACGACCCGCTCGTCCTGCTGCAGCCGCCACGCGAGCTGGCCGTAGCCGACGTCGACCGCCACCACCTCGCTCGCGCCGTGCCGCAGGAGCACGTCGGTGAACCCACCCGTCGACGCTCCCGCGTCCAGGCATCGTCGGCCGGCGACCACGAACCCGTGCGGCTCGAACGCCGCCAGCGCTCCCGCCAGCTTGTGCCCACCCCGGGACACGTAGTCCGGACGGTCGGGGTCGTCGCTGACCACGATGGCCACGTCGGTCGTGACGCCGGTGGCCGCCTTCGCGGCCCGCGCGCCTCCGACCTTGACGCGCCCCTGCGCGATCAGCTCACTGGCGTGGTCGCGCGAGCGCGCCAGCCCGCGCCGTACGAGCTCGGCGTCCAGGCGGAGCCGTCGAGGCGGCACGGTCAGGCGGGTTCGGTCGGCGACTCGGTGTGGTCGAGGGCGCGACGCAGCTCGGTGTGCGCGGCCTCGAAGACGCCGACGTGCTCCTCCAGCGGACGCTCCTCGAGCTCCTCGACGGCCCGGATGACGTCATCGACCGAGTCGACCCCGGTACGCACCCGCTCCGGCTCGGGCAGATCGGTCTCACTCATGCGCCCGAGGCTACCCCGCGGCGGGCGGGGTCGCCGCGCTCAGGTCGACCGGCTCGCCGACCGCGTCCAGGTGCGCCCAAGCGGTCGCCGCGGCCACCCGCCACCAGTCCCCCGGGCTGCCGTCGCCGGTCACCGTCAGGCGGCCGTCGTCGACCCTCCCGCGCCAGCCGCCGAGGTGGTGCTCCTCCGCATCCTGCGCGGGTGCCGGGTGCGGCTCCAGCAGCCCGGCGAGGTCGGGCGCGACGTACGTCGGCCGCACCTCCTCCGGTGCCGCGACGAGCTCCGCGAGACCCGTCACCCCGGTCAGCACCAGCAACGAGTCCAGCCCGATCCGGCGCGCTCCCTCGATGTCGGTGTCCAGCCGGTCGCCGACCATCAACGGTCGCTTGCCACCGACCCGTCGTACCGTCTCGTCGAGCAGGGGCCGCTCCGGCTTGCCCGCCACGATCGGTTCGACCCCGGTGAAGTCGCGCAGCATCGCCACCTGCACCCCGTGCCCGGGCGCGATGCCGAACGCCGTCGGGATCGTCTGGTCCGCGTTGCTCGCCACCCACGGCAACCCGTCGCGGATCCGCACCGCCGCCCGCATGATGGAGCTCCACCGGACCTCGGGCCCGTAGCCGGTGACGATCGCGACCGCGTCGTCCTCGGCACCGACGGGCTCCAGGCCGGCCGCCCTGACCACCTGCTCGAGCCCCGCCGAGCCGAGGCAGACCACCCGGGCGCCCTCGCCGAACCGGTCCACCAGCACGCGGGCCGCGGCCTGGGCCGAGGTCACCACGTCCTCGACCTCGGCGTCGACGCCGAGCTGGTTGAGGTGCTCGGCGACCTCCTCGGGGGGCCGCGCGGCGTTGTTGGTGATGAAGGCCAGCCGCATCCCGGCATCGCGTGCGGCCGCGAGGTGCGCCGCGGCACCCGGGACGGCCTCACCGCTGATGTACACGACCCCGTCCAGGTCGAGCATCGCCAGGTCGTACGCCTGGCACAGCGGCTCCTCAGACGTGCCGAGCACGGCGCCTCCTCCATGTGGTGGGTCAGGCGGCACCCTACGATGCTCCGATGGACTCCGGCGTCGTGGCCACCCCTGCCTTGGTGGCCCGGCCCCTGCGGCTGGAGCCGTTCCGGGCGATGATGCTGGCCCCGAGCAGGATCGGCGCCCAGGCCTCGGCACGATCGTTCGCCCAGCCGTACCGCGACGTCGCCTCCCGCTTCGCGGCCTGGCAACGCTCCGGTCAGCTCAGCCACGACGCGACACCGGCGGTCTACCTGCACGAGTTCACCACCACGGGCATCACGATCCGCGGGCTCGTCGGCGCACTCGACCTCACCCGCCGGGCGGGGTCCCGCGACGAGGTCGCGGTGTTCCCTCACGAGGGGGTGCACCCCGCGCAGGCCGCCGAGCTCGCCGACCGGATGGCCGAGATGGCGCTGAACCCGGCACCGATCCTGCTCACCCACCGCGCACCGGCCGGCCTCCGTGACCGGTTGCGGGAGGCCCGCAGGACCTCGCCCGAGCACCAGTTCACGGACCGCTCCGGCCAGTACCACCGGGTCTGGCCGATCCGCGACGCACCCACGCTCGGGAGCATCGCCGACCACCTCCGTGCGGCGCGTGTCCTGATCGCCGACGGGCACCACCGGTACGCCGCCTACGGACTGCTCCGTACCGATCACCCTGAGCTCGCGCCGGCGTCGGACGCAGGGCTGGCGATGCTGGTCGACCAGGACGACACGCCCCTCTACCTCGGCGCCATCCACCGGGTCCTGCCGGGTCTGACCCTGGGCGACCTCGACGTGCTCGGCGCCACCGTCAGGTCCGTCGCCGGCCCCGAGGAAGCGATCGCGGCACTCGCACCGGACACCGTCGTCACCACCGACGGCCACGACTGGGCGACCATCGCCCTACCCCGCACCGACGACCGGCTCGCGGTCGAGATCCTGCACGACGACGTCCTCCGGGCGCTCCACCGGCCGGAGATCGCGTTCGGGCACGCCCACTCGGTCGACGAGGCCCTGCGGGCGGTCGCCCGACGACGAGGACTGGCGATCCTGATGCCGGCGCCTGATTTCGCGGACGTGCTGCGCGCCGCCGAGAAGGGACGTCTCCTTCCGGAGAAGGCGACCTCCTTCCAGCCGAAGCCGAGTGTCGGAGTCCTCATCCGCTCCCTGCGCGACGAATCAACCGGCCGCGACTGACCTCGACCTCCACCCGCGACGCGGCTCCCCCGCCGGCGCGGAAGAAGCGCCGGCGCATCGCACCGGACACCTCGACCACGTCGTCCGGCTGCCACGACGCCACCGACCGTTGGGCCCGCGCGGTCCAGGCCGCGCACTCGAGGGCGTCCACGGCCGCGCGCCCGGCCGACGCTGGCCGCGGCACCACGACGCGAAACGTCCAGAGCGTGTCGCCACTGGGGAGCTCCCGCTGCTCCGGCTGCTGTGAGACCCGGCCGACCAGGCGGACCTCGTTGATCGCAGCATCGGCCGCGACGGTTCCTTTCTGCTGTGCTGGCATGCACATCACCTCCACCGACGACGATCACGGGCAGCGCCGACAACGCAGCGTCGACCCGCAGCCGCCGGTGGAGAACGCCGTCGCGAGGACGCCTGTGCGCGACAGGTGGCCCGAAATGCGAAACAGGGCCACCCCAGAAGGGGTGGCCCTGTTCGAAAGAATGTCCGGCGGCGTCCTACTCTCCCACAACCTCTCGGTTGCAGTACCATCGGCGCTGAAAGGCTTAACTTCCGGGTTCGGGATGGGACCGGGTGTTTCCCTTTCGCTATGGCCGCCGTAACTCTTGCGGTCGATCCGGGTACGGGTGTGTTGTCACCGTGGTCGGATCGGCCAAGCTCGTTGTTCAGTTGTGTACTGATACGTGTCGGCTGGTGTTCTGGATTGTGGACGCGAACATGTAGTTGTTCGTTTGCGCGTTGTGAGTCTTTGTTGAGGGTTTGTGTGACAAGCCCTCGGCCTATTAGTACC